>NZ_JBFBAD010000110.1:2132-32404 GCF_040682075.1 Actinoplanes sp. NPDC051411
GCGATAGATACCGCGGTGAGTGGTGTTCAGTCGTGTGCTCTTCCTATCTGGTTGACCGGGAGGGCCCGGGCGCCCAGCGCGGCCCGGATCCGCGCCTCCTCCCGCCGGTAGACCGACGGCCAGCCGGCGGAGTACGGAACGACGGTGATCGGCCGGGTGACCTCGGCCGGGCGGCCGCCGACCGCCCGCGCGGCCATCTGGGCCGGGGTCAGGGGCGGGGCGGGGACGGGCAGCGGGGGCAGGCGCATCCGGTCATCTCATCAGATCGGCGATCAGCTCGTGGAGCACGTCGACGAACAGTTCGATGTCGGCGGGGCCGGTACGCCAGTTGACGATCGCCGGGCGCAGCGCGACCTGACCCGCGTAGACGGTCGTGCCGGCGTAGACCCGGCCGTCGGCGATCAGGGCGGCGCCGAGACGGCGGTTGAGATCGTCGAGGTCGGACGGTGCGACGCCGGCCGGCCGGGCCCGCAGGCAGACGATGCAGAGCGGCACGTCGGCCAGCCGTTGAAGCACCGGCGACGCGTCGACCAGGCCGGCCAGGTGCTGGGCCAGATCGAGGTTCCGCTCCACCAGGGAGCGGTAGCCGGACCGGCCGTAGGCGGCCAGCGTGGCCCAGATCGGCAACGACCGGGCCCGCCGGGACGATTCGGGGCCGTACAACCCGTACCCGCCGGCCGGGTCGCCCGGGCCCGGCAGGTAGGCGGCGCCGGGCATGCCGAACGCCTGCCCGAGCCGGTCCGGCTCCCGGATCAGGGCGAAGCCGCTCTCGTAGGGCACGTTCAGCCACTTGTGGCCGTCCGCCGCGATCGAGTCGGCCCGGTCGAGGCCGGCGACCAGGTGGGCGGTCCGCGGCGACACGGCCGCGAAGAGCCCGAACGCCCCGTCCACATGCAGCCAGCAGCCGAACTCGGCGGCCAGGTCGGCCAGCGGCGACAGCGGGTCGAAATCACCCGCGTTGACCTCCCCCGCATTGGCGATGATCACGGCGGGCGCGCCGTTCAGCGCCGCGAGCCGGGAGCGCATCCCGGAAAGGGAGACCCGCCCGGCCTCATCGGCCGCGCACACCTGTACGGCATCACGGCCGTGCCCGAGCATCTGCAACGCCTTGCGGGCGCTCGCGTGCACATAGCCGCCCGAGAGGACCGGCATCCTCGGCAGGCCGGAGAGCCCGTCCCGCACGGTGTCGGCGCCGAGTCGCCCGCCCCACCACTGCGTCGCGCAGCCGAGCGACGTGAAGTTGGCGAACGTCGCCGAGGCGACCAGCGCACCGCCCCATCCGGACGGCAACCCGGCCAGATCGCGGAGCCAGTCGATGGCCACGCCCTCGGTGAACGTGGCGAACGGCGAGGCCACCCGCGAGAACGCGTTCTGGTCGAGCAGGGACGCGGTCCAGTCGGCGGCGAGGGCGGCCTCGGTGACGCCCCCGGTCACGAAATGGAAGAAGCGGGGACCGGACGAGGCCGTGGCCGCCCGCGTACCGATGTCGAGCAGTGAGGCGATCGCCGAGGCCGCGCCGGCGCCGGTTTCCGGAAGGGGCCCGCCGAGGCGGGCCAGGAGTTCTTCCGAGGCCGGATCGTGGACCGGCCGGGTGGCGAGGGAGTCGAGGTAGGGGCCGGCCGCGTCGAACACCTGGGAGAGCACCGGATCTGCCATGTCAGCAGCATCGCGCACCGCGGCCGGAATGGGAGGGCCAATCCTCAGACGGTGGCCGGGCGCCGCAGATAGACGGTCCAGGTGACGGCCACGCAGACCAGGTAGAACGCGATGAAGGCCAGGTAGGCGGCGTTCGCGCTGCCGGTGGTCAGGAACGACTGCCGGAACGCGAGGTTGACCAGCACGCCGCCGAAGGCGCCGACCGCCCCGGCGATGCCGATGACGGCGCCGGCCAGCCGGCGTGCCTCGTGCGGATTCCCGGGATGCCGGCGGCCGAAGATGGCCGGGATCATCTTGTACGTCGACCCGTTGCCGATCCCGCTGAGCACGAAGAGCGCGACGAACCCGACGAGGTAGAGCGGCAGCGACTGCCGGCCGGCCGCGAGCAGCACCACCCCGGCGCCGAGGGCCATCGCGAGGAAGGTCGCGAACGTGACCCGGGCACCGCCGAGCCGGTCGGCCAGGAACCCGCCCACCGGCCGCACGAGCGAGCCGAGCAGCGGCCCGAGAAACGTCAGGTAGGCGGCCTTGACCGGGGTGCCGAACTGGTCGTGGAACTGGACCTGCAGCACCTGGCCGAAGGCGAAACCGAAGCCGATGAACGAGCCGAACGTGCCGATGTAGAGCAGCGACATGACCCAGGTGTGCGCGTCCCGGACGGCGTCGCGCATCCCGCGCCGCTCGCCGCGCGCCTGGGCGAGGTTGTCCATCCCGAGCGCGGATCCGAGGGCGGCCAGCACGATGAGCGGAATGTAGACACCGGCGACGATTCCGGGGTGGCCGGCGCCCGCGACCGCCAGCACGAGCAGGCCGACCAGTTGCACCGCGGCGACGCCGAGATTGCCGCCGCCCGCGTTGACGCCGAGCGCCCAGCCCTTGAGCCGCTCCGGATAGAACGCGTTGATGTTGGTCATCGAGGAGGCGAAGTTGCCGCCGCCGACCCCGGCCACCGCGGCCAGCAGGACCAGGGTCGGGAACGACACCCCGGGCCGGATCAGGAATGCCGCCAGCACCGACGGAATCAGCAGGAGGGACGCGCTGAAGACGGTCCAGTTGCGGCCGCCGAACCGGGCCACGGCGAAGCTGTACGGGATCCGCAGGGCCGCCCCGACCAGCGTCGGTACGGCCGTGAGCAGGAACTTGCCGGCCGGGTCGACGCCGTACGCCGGTCCGAGGAACAGCACCAGCACCGACCACAGCGACCACACCGAGAAGCCGATGTGCTCGGAGACGATCGAGAGGATCAGGTTGCGCCGGGCGATCCGGGCGCCGGTGGCCCGCCAGAAGGACGGGTCCTCCGGCCGCCAGTCGTCGATCCAGCGGCCGTTCTCCGGCGTCCGGACTGCGGGCAACGTCGCGGTCATGGTCACTCCCCCAGAACGATCTGGTCGCCGTCGAGGCGGACCGGGTAGCTGGTCAGGTCGGGCTGCCCGGAGAGCGAGCAGCCGGTGGTGAGATCCCAGGCGTTCAGGTGCAGCGGGCAGACCACCTGACGGAGGTCGATCTGGCCGTCGGCGAGCGGGCCGCCCCGGTGCGGGCAGACCGCCGACAGCGCCCGGACCGAGCCGTCGCGCAGCCGGAAGACCGCCACCGATTCGCCGCCGACGGCGTAGGCCCGGCCCTCGCCGGGCGGGATGTCGTGGATCGAGCCGAGAGACGTCATGCCCGCACCGGAACCTGGGGCAGGACGGTCAGCGGCAACGAGGTGCGGAACTGGCCCGGGGTGCTCTCGCGCTCCCGCTCCCGCCAGGGGTCGCGGTAGGCCGCCACCGAGGCGTCCATCGCCGCGTCCAGGGCCGCCGCGATGCCGTCGTCGTCGTCGACGACGACCGCCCGGACCCGGTCGATGCCGACGCGCGGGACGAAGGAGTACGTCCGCTCGAGCCAGTTCCCGTTCTCGCGGTAGTACTGCAGGAACCGGCCCGCCAGCACGATCACCTCGTCGGCCGAGTCGACGGTCGCGAGCAGGTCGCCCTTGCGCACATGGGCGCCGGCCGCCCCGCCGACGTAGATCTCCCATCGGCCGCCGTCGATCGCGACGACGCCGAGGTCCTTCACGTACGCCTCGGCGCAGTTCCGCGGGCACCCGGTGACCGCGAGCTTCATCTTCCCCGGGCCCTCGATGCCCTGATAGCGCTCCTCGAGCGCGATGCCCAGCGCGGTCGAGTCGCCGACCCCGAACCGGCAGAAGTCCGATCCGACGCAGGTCTTCACCGTGCGGAAGCTCTTCGCGTACGCGTATCCGGACGGCATGTCGAGGTCGGCCCAGATGTCGGGCAGTTTCTCCTTCGGAACGCCCAGCAGGTCGATCCGCTGACCACCGGTCAGCTTGACCATCGGAACGTCATACCGCTCGGCCACCTCGGCGATCCGCTTGAGCTGGGCCGGGGTGGTGACGCCGCCCTTCATCTGCGGCACGACCGAGAACGTGCCGTCGCGCTGGATGTTGCCGTGCACGCGGTCGTTGATGAAGCGGGCGTCGCGCTCGTCGACGTACTCGTCGCCCCACATCATCTTCAGCAGCGACGCCAGGCCCATCTTGCTCTTGGCGTCCTCCTCCCCGCCGAGGGCGCCGAAGACCGCCGACACCGACTTCAGCCCGAGCCGGCGGACCGCGGCCATCAGCTCCGGCTTCGGCAGCGGAACGCCCGGCACGTAGTAGGACGCGGCCGGGTCCTCGTCGAGGGCACCGCCGGCCGCCCACGACACGATCTGCGCCACGAGCGGCTTGCACGTGCCACAGCCCTTGCCGGCCCGGGTCCGGTCCATCACCCCGCCGACCGTCCGGCAGCCGCCGGCGACCGCCCCGCAGATCGCCGACTTGGCCACCCCGTTGCAGTTGCAGACCTGCGCGTCGTCCGGCATCTCGGCCGGGCTGACCTCGGCGCCCTCACCACCGAGGTCGAACAGCAGCGACGCCCTCTCGGCGGGCAGATCCAGGCCTCTCTCGAACGCCTGGATCAGGTACGCCGCCTTCGTCACGTCCCCGACCAGGGTGGCGCCGACCAGGCGCCCGTCCCGCACGATGACGTTCTTGTAGATCCCCCGGGCCGGCTCGGCGAAGGTGACCGACTCGTCGCCGTCGGCCGGCGTCGTCAGGCCCATCGAGGCGACGTCGACGCCGGCGACCTTGAGCTTCGTGCTGACCTTCGACCCGCGGTAGGCGGCGTCCGGCGCGGCCCCGGTCAGGTGGTCGGCCAGCACCCGGGCCTGCTCCCAGAGCGGGGCGACCAGCCCGTACACCTCGCCGCGGTGCTGGGCGCACTCCCCGACCGCGTAGACGTCCTCGGCCGCCCGCATCTGGTCGTCGACCACGACGCCCCGCTCGACCGGCAGCCCGCTCGCCGCCGCCACCTCGGCGTTCGCCCGGATCCCGGCCGCCACCACGACCACGTCGCACGGCACGACCCGCCCGTCGGCCAGCTTCACCCCGGTGACCGCGTGCTTGCCGAGGATCTCGGTCGTGGTGGCACCGACCAGCACCTCGATGCCGAGCCGCCGCTCGACGGTCCGCTGGAGGGTCTGACCGGCGACCTCGTTCAACTGGGTGTTCATCAGATGGCCGGTCGCATGGACCAATGTCACGTGCGGCAGATGGTTCTGCAGGCCACGGGCCGCCTCCAGCCCCAGCAGCCCGCCGCCGATCACCACCGCCCGCTCGTGCTCCCGGGCATAACGGATCATGGCCCGGGTGTCGTCGAGTGTCCGGAAGGCGAAGACGCCCTGGTGGTAGCCGCGGCCCGGCCGGTGCAGCCCCGGGATCGGCGGCACGAACGCCCGGCTCCCGGTCGCGATGATCAGCTTGTCGTAGCCGGTCGCGCTCCCGTCCGCCGCGTGGACCGTCCTCGAAGCACGGTCGATGCGCTCGATCCGGGTGCCGGCGTGCAGGGTGATGCCGTGATCGGAATACCAGGAAAGGTCGTTGAGGAAGATGCCGGCCTCGTCCTCCACTCCCGCGAGGACATTGGACAGCATGATGCGGTTGTAATTGCCGTAGGGCTCGTCGCCGAACATCGTGATGTCGAAATCGCCGCCACGGGCAAGGATCTCCTCGACCGTCCGGGCGCCGGCCATCCCGTTGCCGATGACCACCAGTCGTCTTTTCTCGGTCACGCGACGAATGGTGCCGGGCGTTTGTTTACCGCCGGGACCGCCGTTATTGCGCCGGGGTTCGGATCTTCCTACAACCGGCTCAGGGCCGTTGTGAGGTCGTATCTCCGCAGCACCAGCGACGCGACCGCCGGGTCGAGGCTGAGCGGCGGCGTCACCGCGTCGGCGCCCGCCCGGCGCAGCGTGCGGTAGAAAAGGCCGTCCGCGAGCAGGTAGGCGGCGATCGCCACCCGGCGCGCCCCGCGACGCCGCAGATCGGCGACGACATCGGCGACCTTGCGGTCACCGCCCGAGGCGTACGCGATGTGGGCACCGAGGCCGGCGCCGGCCCGCTCGACGGAGTCCCGCCAGGCCGGGTCCTTCGATCCGGCGGCCGCCAGAACCACCGCGTCGGCGGCCGGCAGGTGCCGGGTCAGGCTCTCCAGGAGTACGCCGTCGGGGCCGAGCGGCCCCGCGACCACCGCCCGGGTGCCCGCGACCGCCTCGGCGATGTCGACCCGCACGTGGTGGCCGGCGGACAGCAGAAGCGGCACGACCACCCCGTCGTGGACGAGCTCGCCGACCCTCGGCCGCTGCACGTCGGCGTAGCAGAGCCGCACGTCGAGCCCCGGCCGTTCCCGGGCCACCCGGGCGACGAGGTCGCGGATCTGGGCCTGGCCGGCCGGGCTGCGCGTGCCGTGCGCGACCGCGGTCAGGGCCGGCCCGCGCCTCGCGGCCGTCATTCCGGTTCGTCCACCCGCAGGCGGTAGCCCCGCTTGATGACCGTCTCGATGTGCCGCCCCGAGCCGAGCGCGGTCCGCAGCCGGGCCACCGCCACGTCGACCGCGTGCCCGTCGTTGCCCCGCGGCAGCGCCTCGATCAGCTGCTCCTTGCCGACCACCTTGCCCGGCTTCTCGGCCAGCGCCTCGAGGATCGCCATCGCGGCCGGGGCGAGCGTGTGCGGTGTGCCGTCGATCAGGACGACGTGGCCGCGCATCTCGAGATCGTCGCCGGCCACGCGCAGGTGCCGGGCCCGCTTCGGCAGCTCCTCGCTGACCGTACGGATCAGGGCGCCGAGCCGGTAGCGCTCGGGCATCACCACCGGCACGTCGAACTTGGTCAGCTGGGCGGCGGTGACCGGTCCGACGCAGGCGGCGAGCGTCCGCGTCCGCAGCGATGTCAGAACCTCCGGCCCGGCGACCTGGAGGAACGCCTTCACGGCCGGCGCGCTGGTGAACGTGACGGCGTCGATCTGACCGGCGACGACCTGGTCGGCCAGGCGGCGTACACCGGAAGCGTCCGCCGGCAGCACCCACCGGTACACCGGAACCTCGACCACCGCCGCACCGGCGCCGCGAAGCGCGGCGACGAACTCGGTCTGCGGCTCGCCGTGTTCCTGCACCACCACCCGGTGCCCGGCCACCCCCTCGGCGAGCAGCCGCTGCAGAATCTCCTCGGTCGATTCGGACGGCGCCGCCCACGCCTCGGTCAGCCCGGCCGCCCGGATCGCCCCGCACGGCTTGGCCCCCCGGGCGATGATCCGGGCCTGCCCGAGCGTGGCCCGCAGCGCGTCGGCCATCCCCCACCCCTCGGCCGCCTCCAGCCACCCCCGGAACCCGATCCCGGTCGTCACGACCACCAGGTCGGGCGCGAGCCCGACACAGGCGGCGGTGGCCGCGTGCAGCGCCTCATCGTCGACGAGCGGCACAATGCTGATCGCGGGCGCGCTGACGACCCGGGCCCCGCGCCGCTCCAGCAGCGCGGTCATCTCCTCCCGCCGCCGCTCGGCGGTGACCGCCACCGTGAACCCGGTCAGCACACCCTCAGCCATCGACTCCCCATCCCGCCTGTTGCCCGCGACTGTCCCCAGCCCAGGTTTCCACCCCGTCGAACCAATGTTTCCGCGCCGCTAACGCGGCATCACAACCGCCCCGTACGCCCGGTGACCGCGCCCGCCTTCCCATTTGTCCAGCGCGATCCAGGTCCCGCCGAACCGTCGAATCCGGTCACCTTCAGCCAGAGTTGTCCCGCGCACTCCATTCGATTACCGACACGCCCTTTTCCAACCAACAGGCAAGACACCCAGGCGGCAACGGCCCCGCATCGCCTGCGCAAATCGTCCAGGTTCGCTCGGAGAGCCGACCGGCGTCCGGCAGGCCCGACCCGGTCGACGCCCCGGAATCGCTCAACGCCCTTTGCCCAGGTCTCCTCCCGCAGGGCTCGGCCGAGCCCTCTTGCCCGCGACCCCCGACATTGGCCGAGGCCGCCAGCCCAGCCCAGACCGGGCCGGCAGCGGGGAGGCAGGGCAGGCGGGGCACGCAGGGCAGGCGGGCAGTGCAAGCCGGGCAGCCGGGCAGCCGGGCAGCCGGGCAGCCGGGCAGGCGGCCAGCGCAGGCGAGGCAACAGCGCGGGCCGGAGCAACAGCGCCGATCCACCCGGCCTCCGCGGCAGACCGGCCAAGGCCGACGGACCCGTCGCCGTCCGCCAAACGACCGCACCAGCCCCACTGACTACGCGAACGGAATGGCTTAACCAGCAGCTCCGGCCGACGTAGAAACATCAGCGCTGCCAGGCAGTGCGCGCCCATCCGCCAAACCGACGACCCAGCAGCACTGGCCGCCCAGGAACGCGGATGCGCGAGCAGTGCCGACCCGCCTTGCGCCCTCTTCCAAACCAACATCGCTGGCCTAGCCGGCCGGACGTGCCGACCTGGAAGCGCGGAGGAGCGCCGATCAACCTGACGCCTTCCGCCAAGCCGGCCACCCGCCGAACTGGCAGCACCGGCGGTGAGGCGATCGGCTACCACCCGCGCGACGATGCCTGCGCCCGGTCGGACATCGAACCGGAGGCCGATGACGGCGACGGCCGGTGAGAGAGGCCGGCATCGCGACCCGACTGGTGGGTCGGCGCGGCGTTCCGGGAGGACCTCAAGGACCGCATTGTCCCGGGAGGCAGTAGTGTGCGGCCCTTGTGAGGCAACGTCTGGCCGGTGCGGCCGCAGCCCTGCTCGTCCTGGCCTCGGTGGCCGCCTGCAGCCCGGCCGCGAAGCCGGCACAAAGGCCGGCCCAGGAGCAGCGGGCCCAGAAGCAGCCGGCCCAGCAGCAGAAGCCCGAGAGGGCGATCGGCGTCGTCAAGACGCAGCGGACCGCCGGGGCCGAGATCGGGGAAGCCGAGCCGGTCGCCGGCACCACGATCCTGCACTTCGCCGAGCCGGGCGGCCCGGGTGCCCGCCTGCGCGGCACCCACCCGGTCGTGATCTTCCACGGGCCGCGGACGCGGAAGGAGGTCGCGCTCACGTTCGACTCCAACATGACCGACGCGATGCTGCGGCGGCTCGCCGACGGCAAGGTCAAGAGCTACGCCAACTCGGCCGTCGTCGACGAGTTGCAGAGGTCGCGCACGCCGGCCACGTTCTTTCTCGCCGGGAAGTGGGTGCAGGCGTACCCGCAGCTCACCCGGCGGATCGCCGCCGACCCGGAGTTTCAGGTGGCCAGTCACTCGTGGGCGCACGAGGGGTTCCGGGGTGGGTGCTACGGGCTCGGCACGATCAAGCGCGCGGACATGGCGGCCGACGTCGAACGGTCGTTTCAGGTGCTCGGGCAGTACACCGGCCACGCGACGCGCTACTTCCGGTTTCCCGGCGGATGCTATGACGCGGCGGCGCTCGACGCGATCGCGCCGGTCGGGTGCACGGTCGTCGAGTACGACGACGTGTCGGGGGACGCCTTCGGCAACAATCCGGCCCGCATCACGGCCGACACGGTCAAGCAGGCCAGGCCCGGGTCGATCGTGGTGCTGCACATCACCGAGGCCAACGCCCCGCAGACCGCGATCGCCCTTCCGGCGATCATCAAACGGCTGCGGGGCGAGGGATACCGGCTGGTCACGCTGGGCGATCTGCTGGCCTGATCCCGTACGGGCGAAGGTGCGCGAGAATCGGCGCATGCGTGAGTCGTGGATGTCCTACCGGTCCGAAGGATCGGTCCTGAGTCTGTGGTCGAAGGGTTCCGTGCTGTCGATCGGGTCCAGCGGCTCCGTGCTGTCGATCGGCTCGATCGGGTCGTTCGCCGCGATCGGCTCCATCGGGTGTTTCGTGGCTGTCGGGTCGATCCTGTCGGCGGCGTCGGTGGGCTCCGTGCTCAGCTGGCGGTCGCGCGGCCGCACGCTCGGCGCGCCAGTTGTTCATCGCCGGGCTCTGGCCTCGAAACGGCATGCTGACTAGCGTCGGCCGAGGGGCTCGTCCGGGTCTCGCAGACGACGATGACGGAGGTCGGCAGATGCCAACGATCACGACCAACGACGGCGTGGAGATCTTCTACAAGGACTGGGGTACCGGACAACCGATCGTCTTCAGTCACGGCTGGCCACTCTCGGCCGACGACTGGGACGCCCAGATGATGTTCTTCCTGGGCCACGGCTACCGGGTCATCGCCCACGACCGGCGCGGGCACGGCCGGTCGGCGCAGGTGCCCGACGGCCACGACATGGACCACTACGCCGACGACCTGGCCGCCCTGACCGCCCACCTCGACCTGCACGACGCGATCCACGTCGGGCACTCGACCGGCGGCGGCGAGGTGGCGCACTACATCGGCCGGCACGGCGAGAGCCGGGTCGCCAAGGCGGTGCTGATCAGTGCCGTCCCGCCGCTCATGGTGCAGACCGAGTCGAACCCGGGCGGCCTGCCCAGGAAGGTCTTCGACGACATCCAGTCGCAGGTGGCCAACCACCGCTCGGTGTTCTACCACGAGCTGCCGGCGACCGCGTTCTACGGCTTCAACCGCGAGGGCGTCGAGCCGATCGAGCCGATCATCCAGAACTGGTGGCGGCAGGGCATGATGGGCTCGGCGAAGGCCCACTACGACGGGGTGGTCGCGTTCTCGCAGACCGACTTCACCGGAGACCTGAAGAAGATCACGGTGCCGGTGCTGGTCATGCACGGCGACGACGACCAGGTCGTGCCGTACGCCGACTCGGCCCCGCTGTCGGCCGAGCTGGTGCGCAACGGCACGCTCAAGACGTACGCGGGTTACCCGCACGGCATGCCGACCACCCAGGCCGACGTCATCAACGCCGACCTGCTGGAGTTCTTCCGCTCCTGAGCGGCTTTCCGGCCCGGGTGGCTTCCGGGCGCCCGGGCCGGGCCCTACCATCGCGCTCGTGGATCCGTCGAAACTCATCGAGGGCGCGGCGCACGTGCCGGTCTATGCCAAATGGCGGGGCGCCCACTGGGTGCTGGCCGCGCTGGCCGACACCGGCCATCCACCCGGCGATCCGCGGCTCGTGCCGCTGCGCGAACGGGTTCTCGCCACGTGGCTGGCGGTCCGGCCGCCCGTGCTCGACGGGCGCTGGCGGGCGCACGCGTCCCAGCCGGGCAACGCGCTGCGGTCGCTGGTGAAACTCGGGCTCGCCGACGAACGCTGCGACTCGCTGGCCGGCCAGCTGCTGGAGTGGCAATGGCCGGACGGCGGATGGAACTGCGACCGCCGTCCGGCGGCCACGACCTCGTCCTTTCACGAGAGCTTGCTGCCGATGCGCGGCCTCTGGGCGTACGGGAGTGAAGCGTGCCGGGAGGCAGCGCGCCGGGCCGCCGAAGTCTTTCTGCGCCGGCGGCTGCTGTTCCGGGCCGGCACGGGCGAGCTGATCCGCGACGACTTCGCCAAGTTGCATTTCCCGCGGTACTGGCATTACGACATGCTGGGCGGGCTGGTCGCGATGATGGAGATGGGGCTGCTCGACGATCCGCGCTGCGCCGACGCGCTGGATCTGCTCGAGTCGAAGCGGCTGCCGGACGGGTGGCCGGCGCAGGCGACCTATGCGCGCGGCGCCACCCGCGACTCGGTCGACTGGGGTGGGACGAGCACCCGCCGCGCCAACCCGTGGGTCACCGCGGACGCGGTCGCCGTCCTGCGGGCCGCCGGACGTCTCAGCTGGACCAGTGAGTCGTAACCCGGCGGAGTCGATGATCCGCCCGCCGAAGCGTTCCCCGGTCTGCCGGGCCGGTCCGGCAACAACCACGACCCGGGGCCGCGGTGCCGTTGCTGAAACAAGCCGTCCGGCTGGTCGCCGCTGACATCGACCTGTGGTTCGACGACGCGTGGGTGACCGACTCGACCCCGGTCGAATGCGCGCTTCACACTCCCGGTTCCTCCGGTGCCCGCGTCCGCATCAGTCGACCGGTGACTGGGCCGACCGCGGGATCCTGCTGCCGCGCCCGTCCTACCGCGACCGGACCCCCGCATCCCGCCCAGCACCTACCCAAACCCGTCCGGGTCGGTCACCGACACCTTGAAAGGCCAACTCGACCTCGAACCACACCGCGGACGCATCATCGAAGGCAAAACCCAGCGCATCCTCGCCCTGACCGCCACGATCCGGCGCAACCCGGCGGATCGCCGGCCGGTCTCCGCCGCCGGCCCGGTGTCTCCGGTCGGCCCAGCGGGCGGCGGCCTCACCACGGGCCGGCCGACTCCGGCCGGGCCGCCCGGTCGCACCAGGTCTTCCGGGGCGCTCGCCGGGGTGTCGGTCAGGCCGCCGTCGGCGACCGCGAGGAGGTCGATGCGCTTCGACGATGCTCATGCGGGCCTTTCCTTCGCCGGCCGGCGGTGTCCACACTGGAACGATGACGGTCAGAGAGGTCTATCTGGAGTCGGCCGCGGCCACCAGCGCGTTTCTGCGGCAGCCGGCGGTCGCCCAGTGCTGGGAGGCGCCGAGCGCGCTCGCGCGGATGCGGGTCGGTGCGCTGGTCGCCCACCTGGTCAGCCAGGTCACGCAGGTGCCGCCGGCGCTCGACGCGCCGGTCGTCGACCCGTGCGTGGGGCTGGGCGAGCACTGGGGCCGGTCGACGTGGACCGACGGCGATGTCGAGAGCGAGGTCAACACCTACATCCGGCGTACGGCCTCGGAGGCGGCCGCCGCCGGCGCCGCCGCCCTGATCGCGGAGGCCGGGGTGGCCCTGGCCGAGCTCCGCCGGCGGCTGCCGGACGAACCGGACGACCGGGTGATCCAGCTGCCGTGGGGGCCGTGGGCGCTGTCGCTCGACGACTACCTGACGACGCGGCTGCTGGAGCTGGCCGTGCACGGCGACGACCTGGCGGTCAGCCTGGGTTCGGCGTCGCCCGCGCTGCCGCCGGGATGCCTCGACTCGGCGCTGGCGGAGCTGTGCCGGATGGCCGCGCGGCGGCACGGGGCCACCGCGGTGATCCGGGCGCTGAGCCGCCGGGAGCGGGCGCCGTCGACGATCGCGGCGCTCTAGGATTCACCCGTGGTCTTCGACCGGGGAATGGCCGGGCGTTACGACGCCGGGCGGCGGTTGCGCCCGGCCGACGTCGACGCGTGGATGGCGGCGGCCCGGCCCTACCTGCCCGGGCCGGGCGGCCTCGTGCTCGACCTCGGGGCGGGCACCGGCCGGTTCACCGCCGCGCTGGCCCGGGCCTGCGGCGCGACGGTCGTCGCCTGCGAACCGTCGCCGGCCATGCGCGCCGTCTGCCCGAGCCGGCCGCTCGTGGGCGGGGCGGCCGAGAGCCTGCCGTTCCGGGCCGGCGTGTTCGACGCGGTGTGGGCGTCGCAGATGGTTCATCACGTGACCGACCTGGCCGCGTTCACCGGCGGCGTGCGCCGCACCCTCAAACCGGGCGGGCGCCTGCTGCTGCGCGGCGGTTTCGGGCTGCCGGACGAGCTGCCCTATTACCGGTACTTCCCGGCCGCGTGGCCCGACCGGACCGAGATGTCGTCGCTGCTGGCCTCGCTCGACCTGCCCCGGGTCGCGCACCTGAAGGTCTCGCAGGTGCTCGCCGAGAGCCCGCCGGAGTTCGTCGCGCGGGCCCGCAGCCGCTCGCTGAGCAACCTGGCCACCCTGGACGACACGCTGTTCGAGGCGGGCCTGCGGGCCCTCGAACGGGACGCGGCCGACGGCGGCCTGCCCGAGCGCGTCGTCGAGCAGCTCGACCTGGTCGTGTTCGGCGTCTGATTCCGTTGCCGGCTGCCCAGGCCGGGAAAGTCGCGGCCCTGCCGAGCCGGCTCCCGCTCGACGCTCCGGCCGGTGACCTGGCGGTCGAGCGGGAACGGCACGACGCCGGCCGGGTGCGTGCCCAGGACGCGACCCGACTGGGCCGCGGTCACGCCTGGCCGGTCTTCCAACTGCCGGTGCCCGCTAGTGCCCTGACCACGAACGTTTGAGGTGTTGGGGTCAGGCTGCCCGGGTGGCGGGTCGGCCCCAGCAGCGCTGTCGTTCGCTGCGGATGCGGGCGCGTTCGCGGCGTTGCGCGGCCAGGACGTCGGGGTGGCGGGCGTTGGCGTTGCGCCAGCGCAGGTATCGGTGCAGGTGAGCGATCAACGCTGGGTGGTTGGAGTGGTTCGATCCGGCGATCACGAAGGTGCGTAGCGGCCCGAACTGGGCCTCGATCGGGTTGGCCCAGGATGCGTAGGTCGGAGTGAAACACAGCTCGACCTTGTTGCAGGCCGCCCAGACGCGGATCGTCTTTCCTTCGTGCGCGGACAGGTTGTCCAAGATGACGTAGATCGGTGCCCCGCCCGGCCTCGCCCGGCGAATCGACTTCAGCGCGGCCAGAGTGTTCGCCGCACTCTCGCGCCGGTGCACGACGCCCCAGAGTTGGCCGTCACCGACGCTGTAGCAGCCGTGGAACTGCCGGACGCCGTGCAGCTTGTGGTAGTTCGCGGGCAGCCGATGCGGGTGGCCTCGCGGTGCCCAGCCGGAACCGGCCCGCGGACGGATCACGAGAGGCCGAACTCGTCGAAAGCGAACACCCGCTGCGGAAAATTGCTGGTCACGTACTCGATGCGGGCCAGTTTCGTGTCCCGCTGCGGATCGTTCGACTCCTTCCACGTCTTCGTCCGCTGGACGGTGATGCCGTGTTTGACCAGCAGTTGACGCAGCCGTTCGCGTCCTACCTCGATCGGGCGGGCGGCCTGCGTGGTGAGGTGCTCGGCGAACTTGCGGATGCTCCACCGGGTGAACGGACGCCCCAGGGCTTCGGAGCGGGTGTTGGCCGTCGTGACGATGTACTGCTCGTCGTCAGGACTGATCTGGCGGGGACGGCCACCCGCCCACTGAGGGTCCAGGCCGGCCATCCCCATCTCGTTGAACCGATGGATGACTTACCGGATCGTGTCCTCATCGGCTCGGACGAGACGGGCAATCACCGGCACGGTATTCCCACCGGCCGAGGCGAGCACGACCATGGCCCGCCGTAATCGGACCGGTGAACCCGTACCTCGACGGGGGATTCTCAGCAACTGCTGACCTTCCCGGTCACTGAGCCGCCGCACGCGTACAGGATCTCCCACCGCCACAGCGTGACCGCCACCACGCCGCTCGGCCATCAGCCCGAGCAGCGTGTCATCCAACACCGTAAACGTTCGTGGTCACGGCACTAGCTGACCCCGTTGCGGTGGAGCGGCTTGGCGTAGAAGACCAGCGTCCACGACCAGTCCGGCCGCTGCCGCCGGCCGGTCTCCTGGTATCCGAGCGCCTCGTAGAACGCCATCGCCTCCGGCTGGTTGGTCGCCGTGTCCAGGCACATCCGGTGCCGGCCCGCCCGGGCGGCCCGGCGTTCCAGTTCGGTCATGAGCGCCCGTCCGACGCCCCGGCGCCGCGTCGCCGGGTGGACGCGGACCCGCAGGACCTCGGCGTCACCGCCGGGGCCGCGGCGGAAGCCGCCCATGCCGGCGAGGTGGCCGTCCAGTTCGGCGACGAGGAAATCGCCGCCGACGGCCAGAAAGCTCCCGTCGATGTCCGCCAGGTCGGGGAAGCCCGCCGGTGGGGTCGCCGCGGGGGGGCAGCGGAAGCGGGGCCGCCGGGTTCGCGGTGTGGCCGATGTTGGGCAGGTTGTTCAAGGCCCAGAGGGCCGGGGCATCCGGCGTCTGGAATCTTCGGACCGTCAGCACGCCCAGAGGATGCACGTCGCGGTGCGCGGGCGCGACCGGATATCGGCCGGGGTTCGAGGACCGTCGCAACGCCGCACCGGTCCCGGGCCGGAGAGCGACCACTGTTAGCGTCAGGCCCGTGGCGCGAATCCTGGTGACCGGGATGTCGGGGGTGGGCAAGTCGACGCTGCTGGCCGAGCTGGCGCGGCGGGGTTTCGCGACGGTCGACACCGACTACGGCGGATGGACCCGGGCGGACGGGCTCTGGGACGAGGACCGGATGTCCCGGCTGCTCGACGAGGACGAGCTCGTCGTGAGTGGGACGGTGGCGAATCAGGGGCGGTTCTACGAGCGGTTCGACCACGTCGTGCTGCTGACGGCGCCGCTGGCCACACTGCTCGAGCGGGTCGGGAGGCGGCTGGACAACCCGTACGGAAAGAAGCGCGAGCATCGCGCCGAGATCGCCCGGTATGCCGAGGAGGTCGAGCCGTTGCTGCGGCGGGGCGCCACGATGGTCCTCGACGGCCGCCGGGCCGATCTGGCCGACCGGGTCGAGGAGCTACTGCGCGGCACCCGGGCCGGGTAGCAGGTCGATGTCGCCCGGGTGCATCGGCTGTCCGCACGCCGCGCAGCTCAGCGACACGTGGCTGATCTCGCCGCACGCGTGGTGCCGGTAGAGAACCGGCGGCCCGGCCTCCCCGGCGAGCCACTTGTCACCCCAGGCGACCATCACCATCAGCATCTCGAGCAGCTCGGTGCCCTGCTCGGTCAGCACGTATTCGTGGCGGGGCCGCTGGTCGTAAGGGCGGCGCTCGAGGATGCCGTGGCCGACCAGGTGGTTGAGGCGCTCGGTGAGTACCTTGCGGGAGACGCCGAGGTCGGCCTGGATCTGGTCGAAGCGGTTCATGCCGACCCACACGTCGCGCAGGATCAGCGGCGACCACGGCTCCCCGATGACGTCGAGGGTGCGCGCGATCGAGCACGCCATGTCGCCGAAGCTGGTTCGTTGCATGGGCGGAACTTTAGCATTTGGGGTTCCCTTAGGGAACTCTGATTGCTACGGTCGGTCGCATGAGCACAGTGATCTGCGCACTCTCGGTGTCGGTCGACGGCTACATCACCGGACGCGATCCGGGAGCCGGCCGCGGGCTCGGCGACGGCGGCACGCTCTTCGACTGGTATTTCAACGGCGACACGCCCAGCCGGGTCTTCGACGGGTTCCGGCTGAGCGCGCCCAGCGCGCGGGTGTTCGACGCGCTCGCCGGGCGGATCGGGGCCGTGGTCGCCGGGCGCAACACCTTCGACGACTCGGAGGGGTTCGGCGGCGGCAGCCCGCACCCGACGGCCCCACTGGTCGTGCTCAGCCACCGGCCGGCCGAGGTCGGCGAACGGCAGACGCTGGTCACCAGCGGCATCGCCGACGCGATCGCGACCGCCCGGGCCCAGGCGGAGGGCAAAGACGTCGGCCTCCAGGGCGGCGGCGCCGTGACGGCGGCCCTCGCGAGCGGTCTGGTCGACGAGCTGATCCTGCACCAGGTGCCGGTCCTGCTCGGCGAGGGCCGGCCGTTCTTCCGCGCACTCCCCCGCCACATCCGCCTGCGCCTGATCGAGGCCGTCCCGGCGCCGGGCGTCACCCACCTGCACTACGCAGTCGAACGCTGAGCAGTCGAACGCTGAGGAGAAAACGATGCTCGACCCCCGGATCCGCGCCCACCTCGACAGCACCGCCGTCGCCCACCTGGCCACGGTCCTCCCCGACGGGTCGCCGCACAGCGTCCCGCTCTGGGTCGGCACCCGCGGCGACCAGATCGTGTTCCTGACCGGGCCGCAGTCCCGCAAGGCCCGCAACCTGCGGCGCGACCCGCGGGTGGCGCTGTCACTGACCGCGGTCGACAATCCGTTCCTGCCCGTGATCGTGCGGGGCCACGTCGTCGAGTGGCTCGACGGCGACGAGGCGTGGGAGATCATCGACCGGATGGCGATGAAGTACATCGGGCAGCCCTACGACCGGTCCCAGCAGCGGGTCGTCGCGGTCGTCGAAGCCGACCGGCAGACGGTGGGAGTGAGCTGAGGCTCCCCTAGGATCGCACTGACCGGGCCACCACCGGCCCGGGCCGGCGTCCCCCCGGAGGATCCATGACCGTTCGCTACGGCCTCTACCTGCCACCGTTCGGGCCGCTCGGTAACCCGCGCGACCTCGTCGAACTGGCCCGCCGCGCCGAGGCGGCGGGCTGGGACGGCGTGTTCCTCTGGGACCACGTCACCGGCGCGCGCAGCCCGATCGCCGACACCTGGAGCACCCTGGCCGCGATGACCCAGGTGACCGGGCGCCTCCTGCTCGGCCCGATGGTCACCCCGCTGCCCCGCCGCCGCCCGTGGATCGTCGCCCGCCAGGCCGCCACGGTCAGCCGGCTCTCGGGCGGCCGGCTGGTCCTCGGCGCCGGCCTGGGCAGCGACGATACCGGCGACTTCTCCGGCTTCGGCGAACAGACGAGCGGGCGCCGCCGGTCGGCCCGGCTCGACGAGGGCCTGGACCTGATCCGGCGCGTCTGGGCCGGCGAACAGATCCGCCACGAGGGCGAGCACTACCGGGCCCGCCTCGACGCGACCGACCCCGAACCCCACCCGCTCCCGATCTGGATCGCCAGCTCGACCGGCCACCCCCGCGTCCTCGAACGCGCGGCCCGCGCCGACGGCATCTTCCCCAACCCGGGCGAGCACACCCTGACGCCGGGCGACGTGCGGGAGCTGGCCGCCCGGATGCCGCGGGACCGCCCGTTCGACATCGTCGTCCGGGGCAACGCGAGCCCGGCCTGGGGCGAGCCCCAGCAGGCCGACGTGGCCGGCCTGGCCGAGGCCGGCATGACGTGGTGGCTGGAGTCACTGTTCTGGCTCGACTCCCTGGGACTCTCCCTGAAGGTCGTCGACGCCGGCCCGCCGCGGCCCTGAGCCGCTTCACCCGAGCCGTCGACGCCGCACGGCCTGAACCGCTTGACCCGAAGGCCGTCAACGCCGGCTGCCCCGAACCGCCCCACCCGAAGTGGTCGAGGCGGGCCGACACCGGCCGCTCATGCGCTTCGGCCAAGGCTGTCGACGCCGGGCCCTCAACCGGCCTCCACAACCGAGACGAACGGGCCGAGGCGGTGCCACGACCGGGCCGCGAGGCCGGCTGCGGCCAGGAGGTGGCCGAGCTTCTTCCGGGTACGCGCGCGGCCCCCCAAAGTGGCCGGCCACAGCCAGGCGGCGCACACGTCGGCCAGAACCAGGACCCCGCCCGGCGCGAGCACCCGGGCGCACTCGGCGAGGCCGCGGCCCTGGTCGGCCCAGTGGTCGAAGGACATGCTGCTCACGACCAGGTCGAACGCGCCGGCGCGAAAGGGGAGGCACTCGGCGTACCCGGGAAGGACGGGAACCCCGGGACCGAGCCGCGCGGCAGCTCGCCGGACCATCGCGGGCGCCGCGTCGATCCCGGTGCGGAATCCGCCGAGTTCGGACAGCAACGCGCCCGTGCCGCAGCCGACGTCGAGCGTGCGGGCCGGCGACGGGCGGGCCGAGCGGGCGATCGAGGCCACCCCGGAGACGATCTCCTGGTGCCACCGGCCGAGCGGGCCGTCGTCATAGGTCGAGGCGCGCCGGTCGAAGGCGCCCACGTCACGGTCGCGGCTCACGAGGCAAAGGCTAGCCGCGCTTCGCGCAGCCCGCGCCAAGCGGCCGGCCAAGCGGGAGGGTGGCCGAGCGGCAGGGTGGCCGAGCGGCAGGGTGGCCGAGCGGCAGGGTGGCCGAGCGGCAGGGTGGCCGAGCGGCAGGGTGGCCGAGCGGCAGGGTGGCCGAGCGGCGCTGAGCCGCCGGCCGGCCGAGCGACAGACCGGCGGTGACCGGCCGGTCGAAGGGCCGCGACCGAAATCTTCTAGCGGCCGTCGTCGAGGAACTTGCGGACCTGGGCGAGCATCTGGAAGACCTCGATGCGCCCGTCGAGGAAGCCCATCCGGTAGTCGGCGCCGGTGTGCGGGTCGTCGGCCCGGGTGGTGTCGCGGCGGCCGGCGCCGCCGTCGGCGCGGCCCAGGTTGTAGGCCATCAGCTCGTCGTCCATCGTGTTCACCGCGGGTCACCGCCGAGCGCCCGTTTGATGGCCGCGACCAGCTCGTCCTCGAACTTGGCCAGCTGCCCGTCGCTCAGCCCGGTGCGGTAGTCGGGGTCGGCCAGGCGGCCCTCGTCGGCGGCGCCGGTGAGACCGTCGGCGTGGCCGGCTCCGTAGGCCCGCAGGGCGTCGTCCATCGGTCCTGATCCTCCCCGAGCCCGCCGGGGGCAGCAGACTCGGCCAAGACTTTCGCACGCCGCGCGGGAAACACCCACCGTCCGTCCGGCCGATAGGGGCCGACCCATCGGATGGGCGGCTATGAATGAAGCGGGAGCAACCCGGACATTCTCCACAAGGGTCCGGAGACGAGTCCCAGGTCGGAGAGGTAGCTCACGACCCGCTCCCCGGCCCACCGCAGGGTCGCCCGGTGATGCGGATTACTCCAGGCCGCCCGGCGCCCGGCGGCCGGATCGATGCCGACCGAACGGTAGACGCCGGGGTGGATCAGCCGGGTGCCGCACAGGTAGGCGGCCCGCCCGATCACGACCCGGTCGAAGGCGAGCCGCGCCCGGCCGGCCGAGCGGACCTCGCCGGCGAGCTCGTCGCGGGCGAAGCGGACGTGCCGGGCCTCCTCGACGACGTGGACGCGCGACACCATGCGTACCAGGGGCTGCACCTGCTCGCAGGCCATCGCCTCGCGCTGCAGCGTGTCGAGGATCTCCTCGCAGATGAGGATCGCCGCGTACATGCGGGGGCCGGTGCCGGTGGCCGCGATCCACCTGCCGAGGGCCGCGTCGACGCCGTCCGGGCGGTAGACCGGGGTGCCGAGTTTGGCGATCATGCGGCCGAACATCACCGAGTGGCGGCACTCGTCGGCGACCTCGGTCAGGGCGTACTGGGACGGGGCCGCGGTCGGGTCCTGCCGGTAGTACGAGCGGATCAACAGTTGCATGAGGATCGTCTCGAACCAGATGCCGAGCCCGGCGATGCTCGCCACCTCGTGCCGGGTCAGCGTGATCCGCTGCTCCTGCGAGAGGCCGTCCCAGAGCGCGGTGCCGTAGAGGCTGGACCGGTGCGGGGGCACGAAGTACAGGTCGCCGGCGAGCGGGGCGTCCCAGTCGATCTCGACGTCGGGGTCGTAGGAGTGTTCAGCGGAGGCACGGAGCAGGCGGTCGGCCGTCATGGGTCAGCTCCTTGACGTTACCCGAAGTAACAGTTACTTCTAGTAGCATGAATCCGAACCCCGACGGGCGCAAGGGGCGATGGGCCGGCCACCGCGAGCAGCGCCGGGCCGAGCTGACCACGGCCGCCATCGACGCGATCCGCCACCTCGGGCCCGAGGTCGGCATGGACGCGATCGCCGCCCACGCCGGCGTCAGCAAGCCCGTGCTCTACCGCTACTACGCCGACAAGTCGCAACTCTGGCTCGCGGTCGGCCAGCAGGCGGCGGGCATGGTGCTCGACGCGATCACTCCGGCGGTCGCGTCCGTACGGGAAGAGCGGGCGGCGATCGCCGCCGCCATCGACGCCTACCTGGCCCACATCGCCGCCGACACCAACCTCTACCAGTTCGTGGTCCACCAGCCCGACATCGCCCGCGGCCGCGACGTCGTGGCCGACGTCGTCGACACGGTCGCGAGCGGCCTGGCCCGCATCTTCGGCGACCGGCTGCGCGCCCGCGGCCTCGACTCGGGCGCCGCGCTCCCCTGGGCCTACGGCGTGGTCGGCTACGTGCAGTCGGTCGGCGACTGGTGGCTGCGCCAACAGCAGCCGATCAGCCGCGAGGCCCTCGGCGACTACCTGACCACCTTCCTGTGGAGCGGCGTCTCCGGCATCCGGCAGGCGGCCGACGTGCCGGGCGGCCTGGCGGCCTACCGGGAGGAGACGGGCCATGGGTGACCTCGAATATCGAGGACCGGCGACGCTGCAGGGTGTCGCGGTCGAGGTCCGGCTGTCGGCCCGGTTCGAGCCGCTGGAGGGCCGCTTCCGCTGGGCGGGCCGCACCGGGCCGTCGCGGTCACTGCACGACCAGGTGACGGCCGGCTTGCGCTCGGCGACCCTCGCACTGCCCGGCGGGCCGCCGATTTCCGTACGGGTGAGCGAGCCCGACCCCTGGGGCGGCGTCCGCCTCTCCGGCGCCGGAACCCCGCCCTGGTTCAGTTAGCCGGCCCGTTCGTCAGCCGGCCCGTTCGTCAGCCGGCCTCTCCGTCAGCCGGCCTCTCCGTCAGCCGGCCTCTCCGTCAGCCGGCCCAGAGGGTCAGCTTCTCGGGGTTGCGGATGATCCAGAGGCGGGTGACGCGGTCGCCGGCGACCTCGAAGGCGTAGACCGAGTTGGTGACGCCGTCCAGCTGGGCGATGAGGCCGGGCCGGCCGTTGACCGTACTCTCCTGGATCCGCAGGCCGGCCGGGATGCGGCCGGCCAGCCAGACCAGCAGGCGGGCGACGTTCTCCCCGCCCTCGACCGGGTCGCGGAACGCCAGCGCCCGGCCGCCGCCGTCCGCGATGGCCACCACGTCCGGGTCGAGCAGGCCGATCAGCGACTCGATGTCCTGGGCCATCCACGCCTGCCGGAAGTCGCGCACGACCTCGGCCTGCCGGGCCGGCGCGACCGGCGCCGGCGCCTCGCGAACCCGCCGGCGGGCCGACGAGGCGAGCTGGCGGCAGGCCGCGGGCGTACGCCCCACAATGTCCGCGACCTCGTCGAACGAGTAGCGGTAGACGTCGTGAAGGATGAACGCGACGCGCTGGGGCGGGGTCATCGACTCGAGCATGACCAGGAACGCGATGCTGATCGACTCGTCGAGCGTGATCCGCTCGGCCGGGTCGGACGCGTCCCCCCGGTCGGGCACCGGCTCCGGGATCCACTCCCCCACGTACCGTTCGCGCCGCACCCGGGCCGAGCCGAGCAGGTCGAGACAGATGCGGCTGGTCGTCGTGGTCAGCCAGGCCCCCGGCGACGCGACGACCTCCTGCCGCTCGGGTGACATCGCATACCAGCGGGCGTACGCCTCCTGAACCGCGTCCTCCGCCTCGACCAGCGTGCCGAGCATCCGGTAGGCGAGGTTGAGCAGCTGCGGTCGCTCTTCCATGATTGCGCTCACCCCCATACGACGACGGTGGCCCCTGATTTGTGAGTCTGCCGGGTCGGCGCCTTCGATCTCAATGGCTGCGGTCCTGAGGCCTTTTACGGCACAGGATTGGCATGAACGACACGCCGGTAGGGCTGACATTTCGCTGTCTGAATGCGGGAAAATAGCTCATGGCGCAGCTCGAGTTCTTCTCCCGGTCGCAGGTGGCCTCCTGGCGAGACCGAACAGCGTCGCGCAATTATTCGCCCGAGGCTGATCAGTTTCGCCGGGAGCACGAAAGGCACCGCGAATGGGGTTTACGGCAGCGTCACGGCCGCCGGGCGATGAACCTGCGTCTCTACGGTGACGTCGTCGCGCCGGCCGACCGCACCGGCAACTGTCAGGCATCAGAGCCGCCGGGCCGGTCGGCCGACGCGGAGTGGGTGACCGTTGAGGCTTCGAGCGGAAACGGTACTTGCGGTCGAGGGCTCGGCGGCGCTGACAGCGGCGAGGTCGGTCCGGCCGACGAAACCGGGTCTGCTGCAACCACCGCCGCCGTCGATCAGGCCGCATCGGCCGACCATGCCGCACCCGGCGACCACGCTGCACCGGCCGACCATGCCGCACCCGGCGACCACGCCGCAGCCGGCGACCACGCCGCACCGGCCGACCATGCCGCACCCGGCGACCACGCCGCAGCCGGCGACCACGCCGCACCGGTCGACCGGGCCGCAGCCGCCGAACACGCCGCACCGGCCGACCTGGCCGCACCCGGCGACCACGCCGCATTGACTGATCAAGCCACAGCCGCCGATCAGGCCGCACTCGCTGATCGGAAGATATTCGCTGGTCGAGGTCGATTTGTTGACCGGGCCAGCGCGGTTGATCGGGTCGAACGTTGCGAGCGGGCTGATGGCGCACCACTCAGACGGCAAGGACAGGTCGCCACGGACGGATCCCGGCGGGCAGACGCCGTTCGATCCCGATGGCAGGCAGACACGGTTCGATCGCGGCGGCAGGCCGACACGGTTCGATCGCGGCGGCCGGCAGACTGCATAGCGCCTCCGATCGGGTGGCTCCGCCGAGCTGGGGCGTCGCGCCGACCGGGTCGGGCAGGTCCTCCCGGTCGGCCCTGCCGGTTCGGTCGGGCGAGCCGGTTGGTGCGAACCAGCGGCGGAGCGCCACCGCCGGCCCGGGAGCACCACCACCGCCGCGGGCGCCCTCCTCCGGCGAGGCAGCTCCGCGACCGGGAGCACCACCCGCGGCCGGGAACATCACGCCGCCGGGAACATCAGCCGGGTCTGGCACACCGGCGGGACCGGAATCGATCAGGATTACCCGGTGCCGTGATGGCGGAACGATTGTCGAAGGCGCAATGCCGCGCCTTCGGAAAGCGTCGGGAAATGGTTTTTATCCGGTCCAGGGAATTGCTGAGACTTTGTCGTCCAGGACCCTTTGCCCGGCAATCCGATGAGTTGACGGTGCGTGGTCACTGGCGGAAGCGAAGGCGGGTGTCGGCGGGTCGCTTGGGAGTGGGGGCGGCTGAGCCACGGTGCCCTCGGGGTGGTGGAGATGCGCCGAGGGCTGTCGTGTGGTCAGCCGGCGGTTCGGCAGAACGGGCGGCCGTACATCTCCTGGGTGGCCATGTCGGCGGTTACGCGCATTCGGTCCAGGGTGCTGTGGGTCTGCGGCAACTCGCCGACGGCGATGTGGGAGTAGCCCGAATGGCGGGTGAGGGCGCCGAACTGGGCCAGCAGGTCGCACCGGCGGGCGTCGCCGGCCGGGGACTTGTCGAAGTGGGCCACCTCGTCGGAGATCTCGGCGGTGACCACGGCGGTCGGGCCCTGGTCCTCGTTCAGTGTGAAGGCGTGCGACGCCGCGGTGGAGACCGCGCCGGTCACGACCAGCACGGCGAGCGCTGCCCGGGACACGACCGCGCCGGCGACCAGCGCCAGCAGGCCGGCCGTCAGCAGGGCGCCGCCGGCCAGCGTGAGCGGGCTGTCCCGCCAGCCGGCGCCCCAGCTGCCGGACGCGGCCATCTCCTGGGGCTGCACGTTGACCGATCCCAGCGCCGTGCCGAGCAGCAGCGCGGCCGCGCCGGTCACCACCAGCGTCACCGCCTGCCGGCGGTCGAGTCGCGGCGCCGCGGGCAGCCGGGCGAACAGTCCCACGGCCGCCACGCCGAGCAGCACCACCGCGACGCCGACCACCAGCAGGTTGAGCCGGCCGCCGCCGTGGAGCGCCGAATACCACTGCAACGGGGGCAGCCAGGCGGTGAGCCGGTTCGGCACGGTCTCGATCGCGGGCCGTCCGAGCACCAGCTCCGAGTTGCGGTAGCAGCCGCCGCCGCGGCAGGCCGCCCAGATCAGCACGCGTACGGGAAGGAAGATCGGCAGGAAGCCGAGCCAGAGCAGCACGGCCGGGCGGCGGCGGGCGCCGCGCGCCAGGACCGCGACCGTGGCCAGCGGCGGCGCGAGCGCCGCCATCTCGTTCGTGACCGCGAGGACCGCGCCGGCCGCGACCACCAGGGTCACCGACCGGGGTTCCCGGCAGATCCAGGCGACCACCGCCAGCACCAGCGCGGTGGACAGGAAGTAGAGGCCGCCGAACAGGACCGTGGTGCTGACCGCCCCGGCCGCGGTCAGTCCGGTGCCGGCCAGGAACGGCAGCAGGGCCACCGTGCGGGACGGCGGCTCGGCGAACAGCGGCCCCTTGGCGGTGAGCGCCTGCGCCAGCAGCACGATCGCCGCGACGAGCACCCCGGCGGCGAGCGCGCTGAGCAGGTGGAGGGTGACCGTGACCGGCACGTGCAGGACCTCGGCCAGGGAGAACGCGAGGGCGTCGACCGCCCACTCCAGCATCCGGCCGAGCGGGCGGAAGTTGCCGAAGCTGATGTACATCGGCACGGTCCGCAGGTTCTCGGTGACCAGCTCCCACGGGCGCGACTGCACGGTGGCGCCGTGCCAGAAGACGTTGTACCGGTGGTCGCCGATCAGGCCGACGCCGATCACCGGCGCGGTGACCACCAGCGGTACGACCACGGAGTTGCGGAACACCTGCCGCCACGTGACGGCCCGACGGGTGGCGACGGGGACCGCCGGCCGCTCCAGCACCGCGGTCACGAGCGTCCGGTGTGGCCGGAGGCGGTCATCGAACTGGCCGACCGCCGCGGCGGGTTGACAATCTGAGAGCCGTTCACGCCGGAGACCCTACTTGGTCACGGAAACGACACGTCGCCGCCATCCGGGCTGACGTTTCGCCGGGGTCCGTCGTCGGAGTCCCTGAGACCACAACCTCAGGGGGAACGATGTCCGATCTGCAAGCTGTCGCCGACCGCGTCGAGATCGAGGCGCTGCGGGGCGAGTTCACCGACTGCGCCATGATGCGGGACCGGGCCCGGCTGGCCGCACTGTTCACCGAGGACGGTGTGCTGCGCATGCCGAACGTCCCGGTCGAGTTCGTCGGCCCGGAGGAGATCCGGGCGGGCGGCGAGAAGCTGCAGGAGCAGTGGGACTTCTTCGTGCAGACGTACCACCCGGGCACGATCCGGCTCGACGGGGATGTCGCGACCGGGCGGGCGTACATCCACGAGCTGGCCCGCATGCTCGACGGGCGGCAGGGGCTGAACTACGCGATCTACCACGACCGCTACCGGCGTACGCCCGGCGGCTGGCGGTTCGCCGAGCGGGTCTACGAGGTCCGCTACCTCGACCCGACGCCGCTGGGCGGTTTCGCGCCCGGGCCGCGGCTCGACGTGGCGGCGACCGCGCTGACCGCCAACGGCTTCCGGGCCGAGGTCCTCGACGACGCGGCGGCCGCCCGTGCCCGGGTCGGCGAGCTGATCCCGGAGGGCGCCGAGGTGTTCACGGCGTCCAGTGAGACGCTGCGGCTCTCCGGCATCGAGCAGGACATCAACGCGAGCGGCCGCTACAAAGCGCTGCGGCCGCGGCTGCTGGCCATGGACCGGGTCACCCAGGCCGACGAGTACCGGCAGCTGCTGGGCCGCCCCGAGGTGGTCGTGGGCAGCGTCAACGCGGTCACCGAGACCGGTTCGCTGGTGGCCGCCTCGGGCAGCGGCAGCCAGTTGCCGGCCTACGCCGGGGGCGCCGCCCGCGCGATCTGGGTGGTCGGCGCCCAGAAGATCGTGCCCACGCTCGAGGATGCCCTGCGCCGCATCGACCAGCACGTGCTGCCGCTGGAGTCGGCCCGCACCCAGCAGGCGTACGGCGCGCCCAGCGCGGTCAACCGCCTGCTCGTCCTGAACGCCGAACCCCGCCCGGGCCGGGCCACGGTCCTGCTCCTGCGCGAACCGATCGGCTTCTGAGAAGACCGACCGGCTGCTAGACAAGAGGTTTGCGCGCGAGGAGCAGCCCGCAGCGGAGCGTGCCGTCCGGGCGGGTGCCGAGGGTCGGCAGCGGGCGGACGCTGACCGTGAAGCCGGCCGCGAGCAGGTCGGCCCGCAGGTCGGCGAACTCGGCGGTCAGGTAGTACATGACGAACGGTGGCCGCCAGAGGGCGTTGCGGACGCGCATCGCCACGTCGAAGCCGAGCGCGGCCCAGTACCAGGCCGAGGTGAGCGGCAGCGGAGCGACGGTCGGGAAGGCGAACAGGCCGCCCGGCCTCAGCGCCCGGTGGACGCCCGCGAAGACGGCCGGCCGCTCGGCCGGCAGGAAGTGGCCGAGGGCGCCGAACGTGACCGCCAGGTCGAACTCGCCGGCGAACGGAAGCCCCCGCGCGTCGGCCCGGACCAGGTCGGCGCGCGGGTGGGCGGCCCGCGCCTCGGCCAGCATGCCGGAGCTGAAGTCGACGCCGGTGACGCCCTCGCGGCACAGCGGCGCGAGCACGTCGAGCCCGGCGCCGGTGCCGCAGCAGACGTCGAGGCCGCGGCCGAACGGTCCCAGGCCGGAGAGCGCCGAGGAGGTCGCCTCGAGGATGCGGGCCGGGGTGCGGAACGGGGTGTAGTCGAACTTCGGGGCCAGCAGGTCGTAGCCGTGCTCGACCGAGGAGAGCGCCTGGACGGTCAGTTCGCGCAGGGAGGGGCCTTGGGGCGAGAACATCGGCTGAGGATAGCCGCCGATCAGGCGCCCCGCCGCAGATCGCGCGGGGATTGCCCGAACCAGCGGCGTACGGCCCGGGTCAGCGCGGACTGCTCGGTGAGGCCGACCATGGCGGTGATCTGCGTGAACGGGATCGACGTGCCGGTGATGAGGCGGTGCGCGGCGCCCCGGCGTACGGAATCGAGGATCTGCTCGAAGCCGGCGCCCTCCGCCGAAAGCCTTCGTTGCAGGGTGCGGGGATGGGTCTGCAGGTGCCGCGCGATCGCCGCGATGTCGACCGGGGCCGAGCCCAGGCCCTGGGTGATCAGGCGCTCCACCCGCGCCGCCAGGGAGACCGACGGCGCCGGATAATGACTGCTCAGGTAGTCGAGGGCGGCGGTGTGGAGCATCCGGTTGCCGCCCGCGGTCGGGGTGCCGGCGAGGGCCTGCGGCACCCGGAGCAGGGCACTGGCCTGGCCGAAGCGGACGTCGGCGCCGAAGAACTCGGTGTAGCGGGCGACCGGGGCGAGCGGCCGGTGCGGCAGGTGGACCGAGCGCAGCCCGTAGCGGCCGCCGGCCAGCAGGGCGACGCTGCGGTGCAGCAGGCCCAGGCCGAGGTCGGCCGACTGGGGCGGCATCGGCTCGAGTTCGGTGCTGCCGTAGCGGAGGGCGACGACGCCGGGGCGGCCCGACGGGTCGTCGACCTGTTCGACGGTGAGCGCCGGGCTGTGCACGAACAGGAAGCGGGTGGCGCAGTCGAGGGCCTCGCCGAGGGTGTCCGAGCTCTCGATGGCCAGCGACAGTGGGCCGAGAACGCTGATGTTCTGCTGTCCGGCCAGGCGCAGGCCGAGGTCGGGGCAGTCGAGTTCGGTCGCGGCGGCCTGGAGGATCAGGCCGGCCGTCATCGACTCGATCACCGCGTCGTCGGTGCCGGGCGCGGACGCGTCGGCGCCGAAGCGTTCGAACAGCGCCCGGCCGTCGCCGCCCAGGGCGTCGATCAGACCGGGGAGTCCGCGTAGCCCGGCCGCCCGGACCATGGTTCCCATGTCGTCACAGGGTAAATCAGTGTCGCGCGAAGGCAAGTCTCGCCGCCGCGCCGGTGGCCAGACTGACGCCATGGCGGAACACTTCGACGTCCTCATCATCGGCGCCGGCCTGTCCGGGATCGGCGCGGCCTGGCGGCTCCAGCAGGCGCGGCCGGGCACCCGCTACGCGATTCTCGAGGCACGCGACGCGATCGGCGGGACGTGGGACCTGTTCCGCTACCCGGGGGTGCGCTCGGACTCCGACATGTTCACGCTCGGCTATCCGTTCCGGCCCTGGCGCGGGGACAAGTCGCTGGCGTCGGGCGAGCAGATCCGGCGGTACATCGTGGAGACCGCCGAGGAGGGCGGCATCACGCCGCACATCCGCTTCGGCGCCCGGGTGGCCGGCGCCGACTGGTCGTCCGCCCGGCGCCGGTGGAACCTCACGCTCGCCGACGGCTCCGCGCTCTCCTGCGACTTCCTGTACGCGTGCACGGGCTACTACGACTACGCGAAGGGCTACCAGCCGGACTTTCCGGGGGTCGGGACGTTCGCCGGGCAGCTGGTCCATCCCCAGTTCTGGCCGGACGATCTGTCCTACGCGGGCAAGCGCGTCGTCGTGATCGGAAGCGGCGCGACAGCGGTGACCCTGGTGCCGGCGCTGGCCCCGTCGGCCGCGCACGTGACGATGCTGCAGCGCTCCCCCACCTACATGACCGTGCTGCCGCAGCGCGACCCGATCGCCGACGCGGCCCGACGGGTGCTGCCGCCCGCCGCCGCCAGCCGGGTCGTGCGGGCCAAGAACGTCCTGATGTCCCAGGGGTTCTACCAACTGGCCCGGCGGCGGCCCCAGACCGCCCGGAAGCTGCTGCGGACCGTCGCCGTGCGCCGGCTCGGCGACGAGGAGTACGTCGACCGCCACTTCAACCCCGTCTACGATCCGTGGGACCAGCGGCTCTGCGTGCTCCCGGAAGGGGACCTCTACGAGGCGGTGAAGTCGGGCCGGGCGTCCGTGGTGACCGACCGGATCGCGTCCTTCGTCCCCGAGGGCATCCGGCTCGCGTCGGGCGAGGTGCTCGAGGCGGACATCGTCGTCTCGGCGACCGGGCTCTCGCTGATCCCGTGCGGCGGCGTCGAGGTGTCGCTGGACGGCGAACCGGTCGACATCGGATCGCGCACCGCCTACCGCGGGCTGATGCTCGACGGCGTGCCCAACCTGGCCTACTGCATCGGCTACACGAACGCGTCGTGGACCCTGCGGGCCGACCTGTCGTCGCGCTACGTCTGCCGGCTGCTGGCCTACATGGCGCGGCACGGCTACGCCGTCGCCACGCCGAAGACGGCGCGGGCGAGGTCGGGCATGCTGCGGCCGAGGGCCCGTAGCGCTGTGGTGAGTTCGAGGCGGGCCAGCGCGGCACCGATACAGTAGTGCGGG
>NZ_JBFBAD010000111.1:0-3903 GCF_040682075.1 Actinoplanes sp. NPDC051411
TTGTTTCTTTCGGGGGGGCTGGGGGGGGGCGCCCGGGCGCTCCTCCCACACCAAGATTCCCCTCGTCTCCGTGCCCCGCTCGGGGGGGGGGGCCCCCCCCCCCGACTCTCCCCACTCTCCCCTGGAGTACGGAATGCGACGTGCCATCCGCGCCTTGGCGGCGGCCGCTCTCCTGGCCGGCGCCTCCCTCACCACGTTCACGCTGGCCGGTCCGGCCAGCGCCGACACCCAGATCTGCGACCAGTACGGCTCGACCACCATCGGCGGCCGCTACGTGGTCATGAACAACCGCTGGGGCACCTCGGCCCAGCAGTGCATCAACGTGACCTCGACCGGCTTCTCGATCGCCAGCCAGCAGGGCACCGGCAGCACCAGCGGGGCCCCGGTGTCCTATCCGGCGGTCTACTACGGATGCCACTACACCAACTGCTCGCCCGGCACGGTTCTGCCCAAGCAGCTCAGCGCCATCACCAGCGCGACCAGCAGCATCGACTACACGTTCGTGTCCGGGGCGACCTACGACGCGTCGTACGACATCTGGCTCGACCCGACGCCCAAGAAGGACGGGGTCAACCAGCAGGAAGTCATGATCTGGTTCAACCGGCAGGGCTCGATCCAGCCGATCGGCTCGGTCGTCGGCTCGGCCACGATCGGCGGCCGCACCTGGCAGGTCTGGCAGGGCGGCAACGGATCCAACCAGGTCGTCTCGTACGTGGCGCCGTCGCCGATCAGCAGCTGGAACTTCAGCGTGCTCGACTTCCTCAACGACGTGAAGACCCGCACGTCGGTTACCAGCTCGTGGTACCTGACCAGCATCCAGGCCGGTTTCGAGCCGTGGATCGGCGGGACCGGGCTCGCGGTCAACAACTTCTCGGCCACGGTCAACTCGGGCGGCGGCGGGGGCCCGACCACGGGTCCCACGACCCCGCCTCCGTCCGGCGGCCAGGCGGCCTGCCGCGTCACCTACGGGACCAACGTCTGGAACAGCGGCTACACCGCCACCGTCACCGTCGCCAACACGGGCAGCGCGCCGGTCAACGGCTGGACCCTGGGCTTCACCCTCCCGAGCGGACAGTCGATCACCAGCTCGTGGAGTGCCACGGTGACCGGCACCAGCGGGGCGATCACCGCCCGCAACCTGTCCTACAACGGCTCGATCCCGGCCGGGGGCAACACCTCGTTCGGCTTCCAGGGCACGTACAGCGGCTCGTTCGCCGCGCCCGGCGGCTTCACGCTCAACGGCTCCGCCTGCACCATCGCCTGATCGTCCGGCGGCCCCACGACCCGAGCCGCCTCGTCGCCGATTCTCCGGTGCCGGGGCGGTTCGTCCAATTCTCAATTCCGCAGTGCGCCCGGCGCACCGGCCGGAACAGCCGGCTTTCTCGGCGCCACCGGGGTCACGCGACGGTATTGCGCGCCGGCCGGCGGACGCGGATCGGGCTCGCCCTTGTTGGGCCACAGCGACATCGCGCGCTCGGCGAGCGCGGTGATGGTCAGCGACGGATTCACACCCAGATTGGCCGGTACGGCCGAGCCGTCGACGACGTGCAATCCGTCGTAGCCGAATACGCGGTGATACGCGTCGACCACTCCGTGTTCGGGCGAATCACCGATCGTCGCACCGCCCAGAATATGTGCGGTCATCGGAATGTCGAACACGTCACCGACAGTGCCGCCCGGAAACCCGTCAATCTTGTCGGCGAGCCGTCGCACGACCTCGTGACCGATCGGAATCCATGTCGGATTGGGAGCACCATGCCCCGGTTCGGTGGTAAGTCTTCCGCGCCGGGTTCGACGCACGGTGAGCGAATTGTCGAGGGTCTGCATGACGAGCGCGATGATGGTCCGTTCGCTCCACTGCCGGGCCGACATCGAGCGCGCGAAAACGTACGGATGGCGCAGCGCCTGCCCGACGAATTTCACCGGTCGCGGCAGCCGCCCGCCGCCGTCGACGAGCAACGTCGAGAGCAGGCCCATGGCGTTGCTGCCGGGCCCGTACCGCACCGGCTCGATATGCGTGCTGGCATCCGGATGGAACGACGACGTGATGGCGACGCCCTCGGAGAACGGCCGGGCCGGCCTCGACCGCGCCTCGGCGCCGAGCAGAGCCTCCGAATTGGTCCGGGTCAACGCCCCCAGCCGGCCCGAGATTCGCGGCAGAACCCCCGTGTCGCGCATCGCGTGCAGAATCCGCTGCGTCCCGAGCGCGCCCGCCGCGAGAATCACCTGCCCGGCCGTGAAACGACCTCGCTTCGTCTCGACGACCCACCCGTCCGCGGCCGGCCGCAGCGCGGTCACCTCGGTTTCCGGATGCACGGTCGCGCCGCCCCGTTCGGCCAGGTAGAGATAGTTCAGATCGAGCCGGTTCTTCGCACCCACCCGGCAGCCGATCATGCAGTCGCCGCATTCCGTGCACCCGGTCCGCGCCGGCCCCGCCCCACCGAAATACGGATCGGCCACGGTCTTTCCCGGCTCGCCGAAGAACACCCCGACCGGCGTCCGCCGGAACGTGCCGCCGACCCCCATCTCCTCCGCCACCTGCCGAATGACCAGGTCGGACGGGGTCATCGTGGGCTGCTCGGTCACGCCGAGCATCCGCGACGCCTGGTCGTAATGCGCTTGCAGTTCGGCCGCCCAGTCGGCGATCCCGGCCCACCGCGGATCGGCGAAGAACGCCTCCGGCGGGCGATAGAGCGTGTTCGCATAGACCAGCGACCCGCCGCCGACCCCGGCCGCCGACAACACCACGACATCCTTCAGCAGCGTGATCCGCTGAATGCCCTTCAGCCCGAGCCGCGGCGCCCACAGAAAATTGCGCACATCCCACGACGTCTTCGGCAGCGACTCCGGACCGAATCGCCGCCCGGCCTCGAGCACCCCGACCCGATAACCCTTCTCGGCCAGCCGCAGCGCACTCACGCTGCCCCCGAAACCGCTCCCCACGATCACGACGTCGTAATCCATCACCCGACTCTCGCATTACCCCCCGGTAACCACCAGAGGCTTCGCTTCTCAGATGTACGCGGCGACCAACGCGCGCGGCCCCGCCCGTACGCGTCACGTCACGTGCCGGGCGATGACGCGCGCGCGGTCGAGCGCCTCGGCGTGGGTGGTGTCGACCTCGACGTCGTACACGACGCCTCGGTGCACCACCTCGGCCTGCCGGGCCGCCGTCCCGGCCACCCGGTCGCCCCGCGCGAACTCCCGCGCCTCGGCGACCTCCGGCGAACAATGCACCCCGACCCACAGCACCCGCAGACCGCCGAGGTGACCACGGAGCCGCTCCTGGCCCGCCCGCCCATCGAGAAAGTTGTCGTCGACGATGATGCGCGCCCCCGCCCGGGCCATGGCGGCGACACCGGCCGTCCACGCGGTCTCGAGGGCACGCCACTCGTCGCCGAGAACGACTTGACCGTCCGCCCCGACCGAGATGCCGGAGCCGGAGCCGAGAAGCGAGGGCGGCAGCCGGCCGACCAGATCGTCCACACCCAGGTTGATCTACGGGCGCGGGAGGATCGCCTTGAGGCACCGGACGATCCCGGACTTGCCGGAACTCGACCCCCCGTTCACCACGATCACATCAGTGTCCACTTTCGCCCAGCTCCCCTTCCCACGCTCACCGAACGGACTCCACAGTGTCCCGCTGACGACTGTCGGCTGCGGCGGCCGTCAGCTGCTTCAGCAACGCGGCGAGCCCCGGGCGGCGAACGCCGGGCGGCGAACGCCGGGTTCCGGCGCGTCGAGGACCGGTGCGGCCACCGGGGCGGCCGGGGCGACTTCCGCGTCCGGGTCGTCCGGGACGGACATTGTCGCGCTGACGGCTGTCGGCTGCGCTGGCCGGCAGCTGCTTCAGCGACGCGGCGAGCGCCCGGGCGACGAACACCGGGCGACGAACACCGGGCG
>NZ_JBFBAD010000111.1:3997-32304 GCF_040682075.1 Actinoplanes sp. NPDC051411
CGGGCGCCGGGTTCGGGCGCCGGGTTCGGGCGCCGGGTTCGGGCGCCGGGTTCGGGCGCCGGGTTCGGGCGCCGGGTTCGGGCGCCGGGTTCGGGCGCCGGGTTCGGGCGCGTCGAGGACCGGTGCGGCGGCCACCGCGGCGGCCGTGGCGACTTCCGCGTCCGGTCGTCCGGGAACGGACAGTGTCGCGGCGAACATCGCCGGCGGGCCGCCCAGACGCGACGACCGCCGGTCGCCGGTCGCCGGTCCGGGAGGAAAGCCCAACCGCCATGTCACCCAGCCACTCCAGCCGCAAGGCGCGCAAGCTGCGATGTCCGGTGCGGGACCAGGTCGAATAGCGGCCTCGATGGCCGGCGGTCACTCAGGATTCCGGCGTTGTCAAGGGTCGGCCGGCCATCCGAATTCGGCTCTACGGTTTCCAGAGCAGTAGCTGGCGGTGGTGGGTGAAGCCGTTGCGCAGGTAGAAGTCGACCGCGCGGCGGCCGGAGTGGACGGTCACGTGTGTGAGGCCGCGGGCCCGCGCCTCAGCCAGGATCGCGGCGATCAGGGCGGTGCCGATGCCCCGGTTGCGGTGTTCCTCGCGGACCTGGACCGACTGGATGTCTCCGTATCGCCGGTCGAGCTTGCCACGGGCGGGCACCCGCTCCGCGACGTGCAACCACGCGCAGCCGACCACGGTGCTGTCGGTCTCGGCTACGAAAGGCAAGTGGGTTTCCGCGTGGGCTGACAGCCAGTCGGCATAGGCCGGGAGCTGGTCGGGTCCTATTTCTCGCAGTGCCGCGAGCGCCTCCGCGTCGGCCGCGCTGCCCCGCCGCACGATCACCGGCCGAAGTCTACGGTCGCGGTCGCACAACCGGCCGAACGCCGGGCCGGCGCGGGCCTACGGCCCGGTGTTGCAGCCGGCCCGGACCGACGAGCCGGGTTCGGATGGACGGCGCGTACATCTAAAAAGCGTGACCGAGCAACTCAGCCAAGCCGAAGCCGTCGGCGACGATGTCGTCCGGTTGGGGCCAGCGGGCCGCGTCCTCGGTGGCCGTGCGGGGCGACGGCATCAGGATGGCGCGGGCGACGTCGGCGCGGCGGGCGCAGAGGATGTCGCGGCGGCGGCTGTCGCCGACGAACCAGCAGGTGCGGGGGGAGACGGCCATGTCGTCGGTGGCGGACCAGATCATCTGGGGGTTGGGTTTGCGGACGCCCGCCTCGTCGCTGTAGATCTGCACCTGGAAGAGGTGGCCGATGCCGGCCTTGGTGAGGAAGTCGCGGTGGGCGGCGCCGGAGAGGGTGTTGCTGACGACGGCGAGCGGCACGGCGTGTGATGTGGCGAGGTCAAGGGCTTCGGCGATGCCCGGCCGGAGCGCCCAGTTGTTGCGCCAGGCCCACTCGTAGCTGAGGTTTTTGATCGCGCCGCGCACCGCCACCTGGTCGAAGGCGGGCCAGTCGGCGATCACGAAGCGTTCCCAGACCTCGGCCTGGGTCAGCTCGTCGGGCCAGTCCTCGTCGCGCCAGCGGGCCCACGCGGCCGAGCCCTCGGTGAGCGACCGCTGGATCTGGCCCGGGGTCAGCCGGCCCTTGAGCAGGTTGAAGAGGCGCAGCACGAGTTCGGGTGGGGCGGCCCGCTGGGGTGGTGCGTCGGCCAGGACACCTCCGAAGTCGAGCAGTAGTGCGCCGGGCCTCATGTCAGCGGCTCGTGCCCAGCTGCCAGGCGCGCACGCCGCCGACGATGCCGGCCGTGTTGGGCACCACCACCACGTCGTCGCCCATGCGGGACAACTGGGCCGGGGTGATCAGGCGGGAGTTGCCGCCGCCCAGGTAGAGGCGGTCCCAGAGGAAGACCGGTCGGAAGCCCTCGACCACGTTGCGGACCCGGCGCGACCAGAGGGCGTCGCCGAGGCGGCGGCGTTCGTGTTCGCCGATGTAGGTGTCGTAGGACATGCCCCAGCGGACCGGGGCCTGCGACATCTCGAGGTGCGGGGCGAGCACGCCGCCGTCGAAGAGCGCGCAGCCGAGGCCGGTGCCGAGGGTCAGCATCAGTTCGCAGCCGGCGCCGGCGACCACGCCGGCGCCGTGCACCTCGGCGTCGTTGAGCACCAGGGTGGGCAGGCCGAACGCCTCGGCCAGCGCGGTGCGCGCGTCGAAGCCGTGCCACTGCGTGACCAGTTCCTGGTCGACGCGGGTGCGGGGGCCGCTGCGGGTGATGTAGTGCGGGGTGGCCACCACGACGCCGTGCCGGAGCATGCCGGGCATGCCGACGGTGACCCGGTCGGCGGTCGGCAGGCGGCCGCCCAGCTCGACCAGCGTCTTCACGAACAGGTCGGGGGGCAGCGGATAGGGCGTGGGCACGCGCAACGGCTGCGCCCGCATCGTGCCGGCCTCGTCGAGGACCGAGCCCTTGATGCCGCCGCCGCCGCAGTCGATCGTCAGGGTGAAAGCCACGCCGCCAGTTTGCATGGGCAACACCTCCCGGCACAGCAATTGTGACCCGTGCGCAATCGGTTCGGTAAGGTCCCTGCGGTGCCGAGAGCGATGCGAGTGACGACGCGGAACGCGAGTTTCCAGCAGTGGCAGGCCCTGCTGACCAATCGGGCGAAGCGCTCACGGGCGGGCGAGTTCCTGGTGCAGGGTGTGCGGCCTCTCACACTCGCGGTCGAGCACGGATGGGACATCCGCGCCCTTATTTACCCCGATCGCCGGTCGTTATCCGCGTGGGCGCGCTCGATGCTGTCGTCGGTCGACGCGCAGCCGGTGGCGATGGACCCTTCGCTGCTCGACGAGCTGGCGGGCAAGGAGGAGGCCGAGCTGATCGGGGTCGTCGGTCTGCCGTCCACCGCGCTGGCCGATCTGCCGCCCGACCCCCACCTGCTCGTCGTCGTCTTCGATCGGCCGAGCACGCCGGGCAACATCGGCACGGTGGTGCGTTCGGCCGACGCCTTCGGCGCCTCGGCCGTCGTCGTGGCCGGGCATGCCGCCGACCCTTTCGACCCCAAGGCCGTACGCGCGAGCACCGGTTCCCTCTTCGCCCTCCCGGTGATCCGTGTCGACTCCTCCGCCGACGTGCTCGACCAGGTCGAGTCGTGGCGCTCGGGTGGCCTGCCGGTCGAGCTGGTGGCGACCGACGAGCACGGCTCGGTCGATGTCGCCGACTACGACCTGGCCGGCCCGCGGGTGCTGCTGATCGGCAACGAGACCAGTGGCCTGAGCGCGGGCTGGCGCGAGGCGGCCGACGTGACCGTGCGGATCCCGATCACCGGGGCGGCCAGCTCGCTGAACGTGGCCACCGCGGCGACGGTCGTCCTCTACGAGGCGGTGCGCCAGCGTCACCAGGGGATGCGGCCGGCGTCCTCGTAGAAGCCGCCGGTGCCTTCGATATCCGTGGCCAGCCTGATCGCGATCGCCGCGCCCTGCGACGGGGTGCGTACGCCTCGGAAGTTGTTGAGGTCGGTCGCGGTGAAGCCCGGGCACCCCAGGTTGATCTGAATGTCCGGGAGTTCCTTCGCGTATTGCACGGTGACCGCGTTGAGGAACGTCTTCGACGGGGAGTACGCGGCCGAGATCGGGCCGGTCGAACCGTCCACCGCGGACTGCCGGGTCAGCGAGCCGACGCTGCTCGACATGTTCACGATCCGGGGCCGGGCCGAGCGCCGCAGCAGCGGCAGCATGGCGTTGGTGACCCGGATGACGCCGACGACGTTGGTGTCGACCACCCGCAGCACGGTCGCCGGGTCGACCCGGGTCGGTTCCTGCGGCACGCCGCCGGTGATGGCCGCGTTGTTGACCAGTACGTCGAGCCGGCCGAACCGCTCCTCGATCAGCGCGGCCGCCGCGGTCACGCTCGCGTCGCCGGTCACGTCGAGCGGCACCCCGAACGCGTCCGCCCCGGCCGCCCGCAGCTTGGCGACGGCGGCCTCGCGGCGTTCGGCGTCCCGCGCCCCGACCCCGACCACCCAGCCGAGGGCGCCCAGGCCGGTCGCGATCTCATATCCGATCCCCTTGTTCGCGCCGGTGACCAGCGCGATCGTCGATTCGCTCATGGGTCGATCCTGTCCGCGCCGCGAGCGGCCCTCCAACACCGATTCGGTCACCACCGATACCCCGCGGGTATCGGTAACGTGGGGGGATGGAGACCCGCGAGCTGCGCTACTTCGTGGCCGTCGCCGAGGAACTGCACTTCGGCCGGGCCGCGCAGCGCCTCGGGATAGCGCAGCCGCCGCTGTCCCGGGCGATCGGCCGGCTGGAGCGGCAGCTCGGCGTCACGCTTTTCACGCGCACCAGCCGGGCGGTGTCCCTGACCGAGGCCGGTTCGGTGCTGCTGCGGGAGGGGCGGGTCGCTCTCGACGCGCTGGCCGCCGCGGAGCGCCGCACCCGGCGGGCGGCCGACGGCCGGCCCGGACTGGTGCTGGTCACCAAGGCCGGAGCCTCCGGCGAGCTACTGGCGAAGCTGCTCGACGCCTACTCGGCGGAGCCCGGCGCGGTCCCGGTCGACGTGCTGCTCTGCGGCCCGGGAGAACAGGAGCGCCTGCTTCGCGACGGGCGGGCCGACGTGGGGCTGCTGCACCGGCCGTTCGACTCGACGACCGGGTTCGACGCCGAGGAGCTGCGTACGGAAGGGCAGGTCGCCCTGCTGCCGGCCGGTCATCCGCTGGCCTCTTCCCCGCGGCTGCACATGGCCGACCTGGCCGGCCTGCCGCTCCCCCGCTGGCCCGACCGGCAGGGCCACTATCCGGACGGCCCCGGCCCGGCCGTTCGCGACAACACCCAGTTGCTGCAGCTGATCGCCCTGGACCGCGCGGTCGCCGTCCTGCCCGAGTCGGTCCGCGGCCATCTGCACGAGGGTCTCGTCACGGTGCCGGTGCCCGACGCGCCCCCGGTGACGACGGTCATCGCGTGGCCGCCGCACAGCCGCTCGCGGGCGTTGGCCCTGCTGGTGCGCACCGCGACCCGCGTCTAGAAGCCGGCTTTCTCAGAAGCGGGCGAAGGATCGGATCGGCATGCGCGGCCCGAACCTCGGGGCGCCGAGACCGCCCGCCGCCAGCAGGTCGCAGACCCGGCCCCGGTGCCCACGGAACGGTTCCAGCAGCTCCAGCATGCGCTCGTCGGTGCCGCGGGCCTCGCCGGCGAGCGCCCAGGCGACCGTGTTGGGAATGTGCAGGTCGCCCACGCTGACCGCGTCCGGATCACCGAACGCCACCCGCACCACCTCGGCCGCCGTCCACGGGCCGATGCCGGGCACCGCGACCATGCGCCGGGTCGCCTCCTCGGCGTCCGCGCACTGCTCCAGCCGGTCGGCGATCAGGGCGACCCGCAGCAGGGCCTGGGTGCGGCGCTGCTCCACCCCGAACGGGTGGAAGACCCAGTAGGGCGTCGCCGCGATCGCCGCCGGATCGGGCGGCAACATCAGCCCGTCGGCCGGGCCCGGCGCCGGCTCACCGAATTTCCGGCCGATCATCCGGTACGCGCGGTGCGCCTCCTTCCCGGTGACCTTCTGCTCGAGAATCGCGCGCAGCAGCCGCGGGAAGAGGCGGTGAGTGGCGGGGAGGCGTACGCCCTGGAACGTGCGCGCGAGCCGCGCGACCAGCGGGTGCGCCGCGGCCAGCTCGGCGAACCCGTCCAGATCGTCGCGGAGGCCGGCGATCGCGTCGGCGTGCTCGACGAGCCAGTCCCGGCCCGCGCCCCAGGCCGTGGCCGTCAGCCCGCCGGCGTCCCGGACGAGCCGCAGCGTGGCCGGGCCGTCGGGCGTGCGCGCGGCGTGCCAGAAGGTGTCGCCGTCGAGGCGGCCGCCGGGGTCGTACTTCGGGAGGAGGATCGGCCGGACGCTGGCCCCGAAGTGATAGTGCTCGGGCGCCTCGAGCCGGCGGATCACCTCGGAAGTCACCCGGGACACTCTGCCACCCGCCCGCCGCGTTGCCCACCTCGCACGTCGGCCGGTCAGTCACACACGGCGCGACGGAGCATCGTGCGGTGGCGGGCGATCCATGAGGCGCTGCGGGCCCGCCAGGTGATGGCCCAGAGGATCGGATAGCCGTTGGCGGCGACGGCGGCCGTGCTGTCGATCGTGACGCCCTCGGCGATCGCCTCGTGGCGGGCGCCGTGGATCGCGACGTCGCCGAGGCGGTCGACGAGTTCGGCCCGGGCGGCGTGCGGCAGGCCGTACCCGTCGACGATGGCCCGGGCCTGCCGGGCGCGCGTGGCCGCGTCGGGGAGCGCCTGCGTTTCCGCTATGTCGTCGTCGACGAGCTGAGCGTTCAGCCAGACGGTCTCGGCGAGTTCCCACAGCCGGTCCACCGGTCCGGCGAACTCCCAGTCGATGAACGCCTCCGCCCGCCCCGCCCGGCCGACGATGTTCCAGGGGCCGGGGTCGCAGTGGCCGAACACGATGTCGTCGCCGCCGAGGTCACGCAACCAGTTCGGCTGCCAGACCGCGCCGGAGGGCGGCGTGAAGGTGGCCGTGGCGTCGTGGAGTCCCCGCAACAGCGTTCCCACTCCGCCGGCCGCTTCGTCTGACCAGGCGTGCGGGTGGGGAGACTCACCGGGTACGAACTCGTAGCCGTCGCCGACCACCCGCGGAGCTCCGGTGAACCCGGCCTGCTCGAGATGCCGGAGCAGAGCGAACACCGCCGGCGTCCAGGGCCCGGCGGTCTTGTGGACCACGCCGTCGGACAGGACCGCGTCCGCCACCTGGGTTCCGTTTCCCCAGCTGCCGAGCTGCTCCGGAGAGGTCATCGAGTGCCCTTCGTCGGCCATCGGATCACGCGGTCAGCGCGAGATGCACGATGGCCTCGTCCGGGGCCCGCGGCAAGCGGATTTCCGTCGGCGGGCAGGCCGATGGCCCTGACCGCGCTCCCGGTCAGGGCCATCGGTTGCAAGGGCGACCGGACACCCGAGTGGTCCGAAGTCGCCCGGAGCGGGCCGCTACCGCCGTCCGTCAGGGGGAAGGACGGCACCCGGGATCCGACGGGGGGTCCCTTGCGGGACGAGGCCGTGTCGGCGGCCCCGCCCCGCGCGGGTTCGGCTCCCGGTCGAGCGGCGATGCTCCACGTCCGGTCGGTGCTAGTTGCGCACCGTGATCCGCATCGAGTCGAACGACGGCATCTGGTTCGCCCGCTGCATCATCGGGATGCGGTGCGAGCCGTCACCGGCCCACGAGGCGCACTGCGCGGTGCCCGCGGTCGGCAGGCCCGGCACCTGGATGGTGACCACGTCGGGCGTGGCACCACCCTTGCTGTCCTCGGTCGCCACGAAGAACGCGGGGACCGGCGACGGGTCGGGAGCCTCGTTGGTGTTCGGCAGCATGCGGCACGCGGTGTGGAAGTGGCCGCGCTCGATGCCGTTGTTCAGGACCGAGCTCTCGACGTAGTAGCCGCCCGCGCCGGCCGCGAGGAAGCGGTCCCGGATCAGGTTGCGGGTGCTGACCTTCAGCGTGAACGGGGTGTTCACCTTGACCGAACGCGGCGCCTCGGTGATCAGCAGCGACGGGTTGTTGGCCGCGGTGCCGACCTCACCGAACTCGGTGGAGACGCAGCGGTCGCCGTCCTGGAAGCCGGCGTGCGGCGGCAGCGTGCTGGTGTCGCAGCTGTTGGTCAGGATGCCGAGGCCGGCACCGGGCGGCGGGCTGGTGGCCGCGCCGCTGTCGGTGGGAGCCGCGGTCGGCTGGTCGGTGGCGGTGCCACCGTTGCCGTTGCCGCCACCGTTGTTACCGTCGCCGGCACTCGCGCTGGCGCTCGGGTCGGCGCTCGGGTCGCCCGCGCCGGTGCTCGCGCTCGGGTCGGCCGCGCCACCGGTGCTCGCGCTCGGGTCGGCCGCGGGCGCGGTGCTGGCGGCGCCGCCACCGCTGTTGTTCTTGCCACCACCGTTGTTCTTGCCGCCGACGTTGTTCATGACCCAGTCGCGGCAGCGCTGGCGCAGCGTGTCGACGCTCGGCACGTCGCCGGCGCCGTCATCCGCGTGCTGCGTGATCTTGCCGCCGTTGGGACCACCGTTGGTGGTGTACGTGCCCGGCTTGGTCTTCGTCGAGAGCTTCGTCTTCGGCGGTGTCGCGATGTTGTCGCACGCCGACAGGGCCTTTTTCTGCGTCTTTGTGGTGCTGGCGTTACCGACCTGGGTAACCGCGACGATTCCGCCGAACACCGCCAGGGTGGCGACCGCGGCTAGGATCCGTCGCCGGCCGGTCAACCAACTCGGCATCCTGCTCTGGGATGCGCGCCGGTACTTGGACCTTCGCATGGGTGACACCTTTCTTTGTCGCATCGATGGGGTATGGGCGGTGGGGGTTACCGCGATCGGACGATGCGCATCGTTGTGAAGACGCCGGCCACGAGTGCGGCGGCGAGAACGAGGAAGACGACGGTCTGGCTGGCGCCCGGCAGGCCACTGCTGCTGCTCTGAGCCGCCGCGACCATCTGCCCGTCCACCGGAACCGGGCCCTTACCGGCCGCGGCCGGGGCGGGAGCGGTCGGAAGTGCGCCGTAGTTGACGATGTCGCTGTCTTCCAGCAGCGTCATGTGCGTCATGACGAACTGGTTCGCCTCCTGCGCGAGCTTGCGAACGCTGTCGTTGCGCGTGCTGGCGCGGATGGTCGCGATGGCCGGGAAGATCTTGCCGTGGGCGGCCCGCAACCGGTCGATGTAGATCTGGTCGAAGGTCGACGCGTTGGCGTTGCGCATCTCGCTCAGCCAGTACTGCTGGTCGCTGTTCGGCTGGCTGGGCAGATCGATGCCGAGCTGCTTGGCGACGAGGATGTCCTCCCGGTCGAGCGCCACGTGCTGCTTGCCGATCTGCTTGCCGATGTTGACGATGCGCGGATCGTCGGACTTGGTCTGGGCCATGTTGCTGGCCGCGATCTCCCACAGGCCGGCGAGCCGCACCTTGATGACGAAGTCCTTGTCGGCGGGGCTCACCTCGCCGGTGCCCTTCTGGCTCTGGTCGTCCGGCGGGATCGGGACCCCGGCGCTGTTGGTCGGGACGATCCCCGGCCCGTCGGCGGCGTGTGCCGCCCCGGCCGGGGCAAGCAGCATTGCCAGGGACATCGCGGCAACACCGACCACCCAGCGTCGCAGAGTGCGGTGGGACCGGACCGCAGTCATTCTTTCCAACCTCCGATTGAGCTAATTCTTAAAATGCGCTTAAGTCAGTAGCTGTAATCGCTACCCGAGTCACCGCTGGCGGAGGAATCGCCCTTTGGCGGGGCGACCGGCTTGGACACGGCGGGAACACAGGTCAGGTTCTTGGCACCGTCGGGCTTGATGACGAACCACGTGCCGTTGACGTTCTGGCCCTTCCACGTACCGGCTTTCTTGTCACCGATATATGCGTAGAGCGGCCAGCCCTTCACAGTCAGTTGCTTGGTCCCGTCGGAACGGGTCACCGTGCCGACGACCTTGGAGTCGACGCCCTTGAGGGTCGGCTTCCCGTCGACGGTCAGCGCCGGCTTCCACACCTTGGCGCAGTCGCCGTCGCAGGTCGCCTTGGCCGGGCTGTTGGAGTCGTCGTCGAAGCGGTAGAGCACGTGGCCCTGCTCGTTCTCGATGACCTCGCCCATCTTGGACACCTTGGTGGCGGTCAGCTTGTGGGTGACCTGGGCGTCGCTGAGCTTGGGAACCTGGGAACCGTCGTTCGCCGCGGCGGCCGAAGTGGACGATGGTGACGCGGTCGACTCGGGTCCGGCCGTCGCCCCCGCGGAGGCGTTGGGCTGGGCCGCGGGCTCGGCCGCGTTGCCGTAGTCGGCGGCCTGGTTGTAACCGGCCGGGGCGCAGCCGGGCAATGCGAACGCGGCCGCGACGGCCGCACTCACGACCATCAACTTTCGCTTCTCCGGAACCACGGGGCCCTCCACCTGACTTAACGCTCTGGCGTTTCCGGGCTGTAGTACGAGAAGGAAGGCGGCGCGGTTGAAGAATCGGCTCAATCAGTTTTCTTAAGTTTCCTTGAACTGGCCGGACACAAAGAAAGGTCCGGCCTGAGTGGCCGGACCCTTACTCTGTGCTTTGATTTGCGCTAGGCTCGGCCTTTACGGGGCGCTCACCAGAGTCTGGCCGGAACCGTTGGCCGCGACCTCCTGCACCTGGACGTGCGCGATGTTTTCCCGCGGGGTCGCGGTGACCGCCTGGAGCAGCAGCGGCTCCGGCTGGGCGGCGGTGCCCCAGCCCTTCTCGCCGACGTTCCACGAGGCGAGCGACTCGGTCGTGCCGTCGGTGTGGACCAGGACCAGCTTGCAGGTCTTCGGGCCCTTGATGTTGGAGATGGCGAAGGAGATCTGGGTGCCCCAGTCCTTCTTCTCCAGCGCGACGTCGGCCGCCACGCCGGTGCGCGGGTCGGTCTGCTCGTAGCGCTGGCCGGACAGGTCGGGGCCGCCGATGCCCGGGCCACCGTCGGAGTTGGGCAGCGGGTCGAGCTGGCTGCTGCCCCGCTGCGCGGTCGTGTTGGCGGCCGGCTTCTGGTCGGGCGCGAACAGCTTGCCGCCCGCGAACAGCGCGCCGATCGACAGCACGGCGAAGACCACCACGGCGGCGGCCAGAGAATAGAGACGGCGCTGGTTGGCCTTGCGGCGCTCCAGCTTGACGTCGCCCATCAGGTTCTGCAGGAGGGCACCCTCGCGGTGCGACTCCTCGGCCGCGATGACCGCGTCGGCGTCGACGTCGGCCAGCAGGTCGGCGACCTGGACGAAGGACTCCAGCTCATAGGCGCAGCGCTGGCACTCGATGAGGTGGTCCTCGAAGCGGGCGGCGTCGCGGTCGTCAAGAATGCCTAACGCATATGACGCGACGTCGAAGTGTTGCTCTTCCTGCGGCATCATTCTGTCACCCCCCGCTGCTGCAAGGCCGTCCGCAGGGCCCGCAGAGCGTAGTACACGCGCGATTTGGCGGTGCCCAACGGCAGGTTGAGCACCTCCGCCGCCTCCGGAACCGTCCGGCCGCGGAAGTAGGTCTCGATCAGGATCTCGCGATGGGACTGGCTCAGCTCCCGCAGCGCGTCCGACACGGTCATCGACTGCAGAACCCGGTCGGTGTCGTCGGCCTGGCTGGGAAAACTCTCCAGTTCCCGATCGTACGTCTCCGCGGGGCGGGCGCTGGCGCTGCGGTGATCGTCGATCGCGATCCGCCGGGCGACCGTGACCAGCCACGGGCGCAGGGACTGCTGGCCCTGCGCGCCGAGCCGGTGTGCGTTACGCCAGGCCCGCAGCAGGGTCTCCTGGACGATGTCCTCCGCGCGCTGCCGGTCTCCACCGGTCAGGCGCAGCACGAACATCAGCAGGGGACCGGCGTGCTCCTCGTACAGCATCCGGACGAGGGTGTCCTCGTGACTCTTGCTGCCCGGCACGGCCTCGTGCCGGGGGGCCTGTCGCGGAATCACCGCTTCATCGTTCGCACTACGGCCTCCGTCGAGTGACTGCCACCGTCCACCGGAACGCGACTGAGTCATCAGGCGCACCCCGCCCAGCGCGAGCCCACTCTGAGCTGGCCCTGCCTCGGCCACCGCATGCATCGATACCTCCGCCCGGAGTTTTCTCCGTCGCCTGTCATACGGCCGGGGGTGCCTGCCGGGATCAACGCGGTGGGGAAAATTTCCAGGGCGGGGGTTCGCAACGGTCCTCCGGGTCTCGGGCGTGAGCCACGAGGCACGGGCACAGACAACCCATACGATCTATATGGATCGGTCTGCACCGATATGGTTATGGGGGCAGCCGAATAATACTCAGCCTCACCGGTCCCACGAAACAGCACTTTCAGCAGGGACGACGCACCGGACGTCCGGCGTAGGCGCAAAGTAGGCGCGCGCTCTCGCAGCGTTCCCCGCCGATCGCCGTGGAAGCGCTCCCAGGACCCCGTATCGGCCGTTCGGGGGAGGTCAGGGCGCTATCTGGACCCTTCGCACAACAAGTGTCCGGACTGTCGGGATAACTGAGAATGCCGCTTCCAGCAGACGGTCCCGGATCCGCGCAAAGCACTCACCGCGAGCGTGCGGTGGACAGCGTGAGCGCCCGGTGAAGCACCCGCGCGTCACCGAGCATCCCCCTCAGCCGCCGTTCGAGGCCGGCGATCGGCACGAGATTTTGCGGCGCGCGGGGGTCCTTGTATGCCGACGAGGCGAACCGCGGCAGCGTCGCGCTGGAGATGTCAGCCAGTTCGACGGCCTCGGCCGGGGTCAGGTCGGGCGAGCACTCAACCCGCACGATCCCCGACCACGGCGCCCCCGACGCGCCCGGCAGCCGCAGGTACCACGAGAAGCCGCCCCAGACCGTGCCGATGTGGAAGACCGGCGTGCGCTGGCCCGGCTTGAGCGAGGTGACGACCGGGGTCAGCCCGGCCGGCAGGTACTGCTTCTGCTGGGTCTTGACATAGCCGATCGTGCGCAGCAGGTGCCGTCGATTGCGCAGCGGGCCGTCGACGACCAGCAGATCGGCGCTGTCGGAGCCGGAGTCGCGGGCGTCCGCCGAGATGTCGATCTCGAGTTCGGTGAGCGACGGCTGCACGGCAGCCGGCAACTTGCTCGCCTCGCCGGTGCCCGAGACGCGGTGCACCTCGTAGCGGACCGAACCGGCTTGCACGTCGGAGGCGGACGGACTGGCCGTGAACAAGCCCCGGCCGACCCGCGCGGCGACCAACTCGGCCACGCCACGGGCAAGGTCGCACCGCACGACCCCGGCGGCGTAAGAGGCGGCGAGGCCCGCGTAAGAGGTGCCATCCTCCTCGGCCGTCCACAGCCCGGCGTCGTTACGCCGCACCCCGTCGACCAGGAACACGACGTCGGGCCGGGACACCGAGGGCGAGACGTCGATCGGCCCCCACTCGGCGGCCGGAACCTCGACGTCGGTGTCGGTGTCACCCTGGGCGCTGCTGCTGGAGGCAGGACCGTCCGACTCCCCCTCGAACGACGACCCGTACGACGGGTCCCAGGCGTCGACGAACATCCGCGTCACAGACCGACCCTCTCCACGTGCGCCGTACGCGCGTCCTTGTAGACCTCGAACCGCACCGGCACCCGCTCGGCCAGCGCGTTGACGTGGGTGACCACCCCGACCATCCGATCGCCGCGGGCGGCCAGGTTTTCCAGTGTCGCCGCGACCACGTCGAGGGTGGCCGCGTCGAGCGTGCCGAAACCCTCGTCGAGCACGATCGACTCGAGGCTGGCCGCGGTGGTCGACATGCCGGCCAGCTGCTCGGAGAGGGCCAGCGCGAGCGCGAGCGAGGCCTGGAACGTCTCGCCGCCGGAGAGCGTGCGGACGGCCCGGCGCAGTCCCGCGTCGTGATGGTCGATCACCGAGAACTCGCCCTTGTCGTGGATCAGGTCGTACTGCCCGCCGGTCAGCTCGCGCAGGATCCGCGAGGCACCGGCCACCAGCATGTCGAGCGCCTCCTCGAGCAGCCAGCGCTCGAAGTTGTTGGCCCGCAGGTGCCCGGCCAGCGCGCGGGCGACCCGGCTCTCACGCTGCAGCGTCATCCGCTGCTCGGTCAGTTCGCGAGCCCGCTCGCGCCGGTCGGCGAGCCGGCCGAGGGCCGCCTCGGAGCGTTCGGCGGCGACCGCGGCACCCCGGATCAGCTCGGACTCGTCGGCCGCCGGCGAGGCCACGCCGGCCGCCGTGAACAGCGCCTCGACCGCCGCGAAGGCGCCGACCGTGGCCCGGTGGGCGTCGTCGAGGGCGGCGTTGGCCCGCTCGCGCTCAGCCGACCGCTCGGCGACCTGCGACCCGGCCCAGTCGACCAGCGCCTGCCAGGCGGCGGCCAGATCATCCCGGTCGGCCGGGGGCGGCCCGAAACGGGCGACCCCGTCGCGTACGGCATCGAACTGTCGCCACGCGGAGCGCTGGCGCTCCTCGGCCCGGACCACCGCGGCCTGGGCCTTGCGCTGCGCCTCGCGGGCCGTGCGCACCGTGCCGCCGGCCTGGTCGAGCAGCTTCTGCAGCCGAGTCAGCTCGGCCAGCCGGCTCCGCAGCGCCTCGGCACCCGGCGAGTCGGCCAGCGCGGCCCGCACCTCGGCCAGCCGCGACAGGTGGTGTTCCTGCTGGCCGCGCTTGCGGTCCAGGTTGGTCTCCAGCTTGCGCGCCACCGCGTCGCGTTGCTTCCAGGCCTGTTCGGCCTGCTCGGCGGTGGCCCGCGCGGCCTTGCCCGCCGCCTCGGCGGCCTTGACCGCGGAACCCTCGGGCAGCACCGGCACGTGCTCCACCATCTGCTCGCAGACCGGACACGGCTCGCCCGCCACCAGGTGGGCGCGCACGGCGGCCGCCTTGTCGCGCTGCTGGGCTTCGGTGTAGTCGAGACGGGCCTGCTCGAGCAGCTGGCGGGCGCCCAGGTGGGTGCTGTGCGCCAGCTCCGCCGCGGCTATCGCGTCGGCGTGCTCGACCTCCGCGACCTGCACCTCGCCCGCGAACCACTCGGCCTGCTTGATCAGCCGGTCCAGCTCGACGTGCCGGTCGAGCAGCAGGCTCAGCGATCCGGCGTCGCCGGCCGCGGCCAGCTCGCCGCGAACCTTCTCCTCGGTCTCCTCGGCGCCGCGAACCGCATCCGCGGCCTCGGCGGCACTCACCCTCGCGGCCGCGGTGGCACCCGCGATCTCGGCGCTGCCCGCGGGCGTACGCACGGAAGCCAGCTGTTTCAACTCGGCGTCGATGAGGTCGCGGGCGGCCGTCGCGCCGGACTCGGTGGCCCGGGCCGCCCGCAGACCGGGGATCGCCGCCTCGACCGCCGACGCCAGCTCACGCATGCGCGCGACGTGCGCCTCGGCCGCCTCGACCGCCTCGTCGGTGGCGTCGGAGAGCCCGGCCAGGCCCTGGTCGACCATGGTCAGCTTGTCTTCGGCGCTGGTCGCCCGGCCGGTCGCCCGGGTCTGGATGTCCTCGTAGACGCGCAGTCCGAGCAGATTGATCAGAATCTGCTGGCGGGTGGCCGGCTTGGCGTGCAGGAAGTCGGCGAACTGGCCCTGCGGCAGCACCACGCAGCTGGTGAACTGCTCGTAGGGCAGGCCGACCGCGTGTTGGACCGCCTCGTCCATCTCGGCCGGGGTGCCGGCCAGCACGTCGCCGAGGTCGTCGAGGTCCATGCCGGTGTCGAGTTTGGTCACGTCGAAGCCGGGCGGCATCAGCTGCAGGCCGGCCCCGGCGGTCTTGACGTTGCCCCGGCCGTCGCGGCGCACCACCCGGGTCGCGACGTAGCGGTCGCCGGCCGACTCGAAGACCAGCCGCACCCGGGCCTCGTTGGCGCTCGGGGCGAGCGCGTTGCCGATGCCCCGGGTGCCGCCCCAGCGCGGGACGGTGCCGTAGAGGGCGAAGCAGATGGCGTCGAGCACCGTCGACTTGCCCGAGCCGGTCGGGCCGACCAGGGCGAAGTAGTCGGCGTCGGTGAAGTCGACGGTGGTCGGCTCGCGGAACACCGTGAACCCGGCCATGTCCAACCTGATTGGCCTCATGAAGTGCTGCTCACCTCGTCGTACAGCTCGTCGAAGAGCTCGCGGACGCCGTCCTGGGCATCGCCGCGGGTGTCCAGGTAGTCGCCGAAGAGCTCACGCGGGGACCGGCCGGCCCGCTGGGCCATCCGCTCGCCGGCCGGGCTGGGGATCATGTCGGGGTCGATGCGGACCTCGAGCGCGTTGGGCAGCAGCTCCTGCACGTCCTCGCGCAGGCCGACCCGCGGCGTCTCGCGCACCAGGACACGGAGCCAGGCGTCGGGAAGGTTCACCGTGGCCAGTTGTTCGAGGGTGCCCCGGACCGTCCGCAGGCTGAGCGCGGCGGTGACCGGCACGTCACGGACGCGGGCCGCCTTGTCGACGCTCACGTCCACGATGGCCACCGAGCAGACGTTCTCTTCCTCGCCGAAGTCGATCGCGAGCGGGCTGCCGCTGTAGCGCGTCGGGCAGGGCGCGATCACCTGCTGGGTCCGGTGCAGGTGGCCGAGCGCGACGTAGTGCGCGTTGCGCGGGAAGACCGTGGCCGGCACCGCGTAGCCCATCACGGTGTGGGCCTCACGCTCGCCGCCGCCGCTGCTCGCCCCGACGATCGTCAGGTGGGCGGTCAGCAGGTTGACGACACCGGGGTCGGCGAACTTCTCGCTCAGCCGCTCGATCAGCCGGGCGATGTGGTCGGCGTACGTCTGGTTGGCCTCGGCCGCGGTCAGCTCGTACATCTCGGCGGCCCGGATCGCGTAGCGCTGGGAGAGGAACGGCAGCGTCACCAGCTGCCACTTCTCGCCGCCCGCGGTGGTGCCCGAGACGACCAGGTCGGCCGGGTTGTCGCCGACCGAGCCACGCAGCTCGACGCCGGCCGCGTCGGCCCACGGGCGCAGCGCGTCGAGCGCCGGGCCGTTGTCGTGGTTGCCGCCGATCGCGACGACCCGCGCACCCGTGCGCCGCAGCGCCGACAGCGCCCTGGTCACCAGCTTGGTCGAGGCCGACGAGGGCGCCGCGGTGTCGTAGAGGTCGCCGGCCACGATCACCAGGTCGGGCTGTTCCCGGGTCGCTATCTCGATGATCTCGGCCAGGACCGCGGTGTGCTCCTTCTCGCGCGGGCGGCCCTTGAGGACCTTTCCCACGTGCCAGTCGGAGGTGTGCAAGATGCGCATCGGCGAACCTTAGAACGGGATGTCGTCGTCGGAACCACTGCGGCCGCCCACCACGGCGAACGGGTCGACGCCCTGGACGATCGAGCGCATCGACTCGGCGGGCGGCGGACCGGACTCCGACTTGCGGGTCGCCCAGGCCGGGAACGGGAACTCGACGCAGAGCGGCACCGGGATGTCGGGCTGGTTGACGAACATCGTGCCGGGCCGGGCCAGCAGCGCGCGCTGGCGCATCGCGGGAGGCAGGAACCCGTATTCCGGCCGGGCCGCCTCGGCCGGGTCGAGCCGGCCGACGACCCGGATCGCCGAGTTGGTCACGATGCGCCGCTCGACCTCGGAGGCGGTCTGCTGGGCACCGATCAGGATCACGCCGAGGGACCGGCCCCGCTCGGCGATGTCGAGCAGCACCTCCTTGATCGGCGAGGTGCCCTCGCGCGGCGCGTACTTGTTGAGCTCGTCGAGCACGACGAACAGCAGCGGCCGGCCGGTGCCGGCCTTCTCCTTCTCCTCGAACTCGGTCTTCAGCGTCACGCCGACCACGAAGCGCTGCGCGCGATCGGGCAGATTGTGCAGGTCGACGACCGTGACCTGGGCCGACTCGGCGGTCTTGATCTGGTGCGGCCGGCGCTGGGCGAGGTCGCCCCGGATCAGCCGGGACAGGTCACGCTTGCTGCCGATCAGCCGCCGGGCGAACGCGTTGACCGTGCCCATGTTGATCGCGCTGCCGGCCCAGGTGGACCGCGTCTCGTCGTCGGTGAGCTGCTCGACGATGTGGTCGACCAGGTCGCCGTACGACCCGATGCGCCGGCCGTCGATGCTCACGCCGCCCTCGGCCGGGACCGCATAGCGGTTGAGGTGGGCGGTCACCGAGTGGACGACCATCGTGTACTGCTGGCGCTCGTCGTCGGAGTCGGCGAACACGTAGGGCAGCAGCTTGTCGCCGCAGAACTCCTCGAGCGTCCAGTAGAACGCGTCGACGCCGGTCAGGCGGCTGCTCACGTCGGGCGCGCCGGACGAGTCACCGGCCCGGGGCGGGGCGTAGACCCGCACGTCGGAGAACGGCGTGGCCGGGAGCTCGAGAAGTTTGTAGGCCGCCTTCGTGGGCTCGTCGAGCTTCGTGTTGGGGTGGTCGAGGAACAGCAGGTCCTCACCCTTGACGTTGAAGATCAGCGCGCGGGCGTTGGTGCCGTCGGCCCCCAGCGCGCCCGACCGGAACACCGAATAGAGCAGGAACGTCGCGAAACTCGTCTTGGTCGCCACGCCCGAGATGCCGGAGATCGACACGTGGGCGCCGCGGGTGCCGTCGAGGAAGTCGGCGTTGAGAAAGACCGGCACCCCGTCACGCCCGGTGCCCATCGGGACGCGCCGCTCCATGCGGTCGAAGTGCAGCGCGGCGTCGCGGGCCTCGCCGGTCGCTCGGTGCACCACCGCGCCCGGGGCGGGCGGAACGTAGAGCTCCGGGTCGACCCGGGTGGTGGTGATCTCGGCCGCCTCCTGGACCAGCGCCGGCAGCGTGCCCTCGGCGATCGCGAAGACGTCGGAGTCGAACTGCGCCCCCTCGTGTCGCGCCCGCACCTGGGTCACCACCCCGGCGATCGTCACCGGCTCGCGGTCCGGCAGGTCGCGCCGGGTGACCACGACGTCGTCGAGCTGGAGGTAGCTGCCCGGGGTCACGGCCGTCCAGAAGCTGAGCGGTGTCGCATCAGCTGTTCCGAGCACCCGCCCGACGGGGGAAGTTTCGTCAGACACGCCGATCATGTTGCACCAGGGGTACGACAGAACCCACAGGCGGCCGGGGTTGGCACTAGTTGTCCACAACTTCTGGTGGCCATCCACAGATTTATCCACAAGATCTTGCTCGATCGGTGGAGGCGCGCCCATCGTCAAACCGATCCCGGCCGATCGGTCAACGACGGCCGCACGCGCGGCCCGGGCTCTCCGGGATCGCCACCAACCCGCTCCGCGGTCGTCGGCGGCGCCTTCGGTTACGGCACGGCGCGGGCCGACGGCACACCTCTCGACCACTCCGCCCAGTCGCCGTGACTCAGCCGGTCGTTCGGGCGTACCTCAGGAAGAGCATGTCCCGCAGCGAGAGTGCGTGCCGCAGTGACATCGACCGGGCAATGGCCGGCGGGCCGGCCGCGATGCGGCCCGGGCCGCCGCCGACCAGCAGCGGCGAGACCGTAAGGCAGAGCTCGGTGATCAGGTCGGCCGCGATCATCGAGTTGAACAGGCGGGGGCCGCCCTCGGAGAGCAGCTGGGTGGCCCCGCGCTCATGCAGTGCGGCGACCATCGCGGCCAGGTCGACCTCGTCGTCGCCGACCGCGAGGACCTCGGCCCGCCTCTGGAGAAGATCGGCCCGGCGCGGGGGAAGAGACGACGGCGCCGACTTCGTGGTGACCACGATCGGGGGGATCGGGGCGTCGGTGAAGATCAGCTGGTCGAGGTCGAGCGTCAGGGCCCGGGAGACGACCACCATCAGCGGGAACTCGCTCAGGCCGTGGTCGCGGCGCCAGGCGCGGGCGGCCGCGGTGAGCCGGAGGGCGTCGTACTTCTCGGCCTTCACCGTGCCCGCGCCGACTATCAGCGCGTCGCAGAGCATCCGCAGCGTGTCGAAAATCTCTTTGTCGCCGGGGCCGTGCAGGCCGCCGGAGAGCCCGCCGACCGAGGCGGCGCCGTCGGCGCTGGCGATGAAGTTGGCCCGCAGCACCGGGACGGACTCGCGCGGATAGAGGTCGACCAGGCCGTCGTCGGACGACGGCCACTCGCGGAAGACGGTCACGGCTCGGCCGGGCCGGTCACCGGCGGGGTGGGCTCGGCCCGCCGGTGCTGGCAGTCGCACCACGACCCGCCCCGGCAGTCCTCATGGCGCCGGTCCCGGCAAGCGAGGCAGATCACACGCCCTAATATATGCGGGCTTGACGACCGGGACACGGCGCCGCAACAGGTGCGAAACGCCGAGTTGGCAGGCTGTTGGTCAACAGAGGCGGAGGAGTTCATGTTGCTACGGGTTCGAGTCACCCTGCCCGACCGTCCCGGCGCTCTCGGCCAGGTGGCACGCACGCTCGGCGTCGCCGGGGCCGACATCGTGCAGGTGGTCGTGCTGGAGCGCCTCGGCGGGCGCGCGGTCGACGACTTCACCGTCGTCTGGCCGGGCGCGGGCCGGGTCGAGCGGCTCCTGGCCGGCCTGGCCGCCATCCCCGGCGTGCAGGTCGACGGGGTGTGGAAGGCGATCGGCGCGCCGGTCAACGGCGGCCACGACGCCGAGCTGCTGGCCCAGGTCGCGGCCAACCCGGCCGACGGGCTGGCCACCCTGGTCGACGCGGTGCCCGCGCTGCTCGCGGCCGAGTGGGCGGCCGCCGCGGTGGTGCCGGCCGACTGGGCCGCCCGCAGCGGCACGCCGGGCTCGGTGCCGGGCGAGCCCTCGGCGGCCTATGCGAGCTGGCGCGCCCCGAGCCCGCTCCGCCTGCCCGAGGTCACCCCGCTGCGCGCCCGCCCGCTCGCCGGCGTCGACGGCACGCGCTATGCGGTCGCCCCGTTCGGCCGGGCCGGGCTGGTGCTGATCGTGGCCCGCTCGGACGACGCCGACCTGACCCCGGCCGCCTTCCACGTCACCGAGGTCGACCGGGTCGCCCAGCTGGTGCGGGCGGCGGCCACCATCCTCGGCGACCGGCTCGACGCGACTGTGACCGTGCTAACGGCGTAATAGCAGCTCAAGCAATGTCGGGTTAACAGCGGCGAGAGAAACTAGCGGCATGGCGCTCTGGCGGATCCGCGCAACGGTCGACGACCGGCCCGGATATCTCTCCGTTCTGACCGCGAGCCTCGCCCTGCGGTCGGTCAACATCCTCGCGGTCCAGGTGCACACCACCGAGGGCGGCGCGGTCGACGACTTCCTCATCGACGCGCCCGACGCGCTGACCGAGGCCGACCTGCGCGCCGCGGTCGCCCGGGGCCGCGGGCGTGACGCGTTCGTCACCCGGGCCGAAGCGCAGGGGCTGGCCGACCAGCCGAGCCGGGCGCTCGCACTGGCCGGGCGGGTGGCCCACGACCCCGACGGGCTGGGCGAGGCGCTGATCTCGCTGCTCGACGCGGCCGAGGTGCGCTGGCGGCCCGAACCGCCGCCCGGACGACCCGGCTTCGACGACACCCACATGCGGCTGGCCGACCCGCTCGGCGGCTCGTACGAGGTGCTGCGGCCGCGGCCGGCGTTCACGCCGTCCGAGTTCGCGCGGGCCCGGGCCCTGGTCGCGCTGGCCGGCACCATCCAGCGCCGGCACGACGAACAGGTCACCCTCCTGCTGCCCTCCGGCAAGGAACTGACGGTGCGGCCGGCGTCCGCCGGCGACCTCGATGCCGTACGCGATCTGCACGGCCTCCCCGACGCGCGACTGCGGCGCCTTCTCGCCCCGGCCGGCGGGGTGTGCCTGGTGGCCGAGAACGCCGACGAGCGCATCGTGGCGACGGCGTCGCTGGTGGTCGAGGGCGACGTGGGTGAACTCTCGCTGCTCGTCGACGCGGGCTGGCGGCGGCGCGGGCTGGGCACGTTCCTGCTCGGCCGACTGCGAAAGTGGGCCGGCCGCCACGACCTGACCGCCGTGGTCGCGCACGTGCGGTCCGACGACGTGGCGATGCTGCGCACGCTCGGCGGAATCTGCTCCGGCGCCGACTCGGGCATGGTCGACGTCACACTGGCCGTGCCGGCCGATTCCCTATCCGGCGACGGTGCCGTGCTCAACGCAGGAGGCTGACCAGCCGGTCGGCACCACCTGCACCTTCATGCGGCGGCGGCACCGCGGGCAGAAGCGGGGCGGCTCGAGCTGACGGGCCGCCACACAGGCGGTGTGATCTTTCTCCAGCGGCTCGCCGCACCGGTCGCAGAACATCACGGTCGCTTCCTAGAGGGTCGCTGACAGGGCCTTGACCGGCATCTTCAGATCGTCGAGCAGGGCCAGATCGGCACTCGCCGGCCGCCCGAGCGTCGTCAGATAGTTGCCGACGATCACGGCGTTGATGCCGCCGAGCAGGCCATCCCGCGTACCCAGATCACCGAGAGTTATCTCTCGGCCGCCGGCGTACCGCAGGATCGTGCGCGGCATCGCCAGCCGGAAGGCGGCGATGGCGCGCAACGCGTCACGGCCCTCGACCACCGGCTGATCGCCGAGCGGGGTGCCCGGACGCGGATTGAGGAAGTTCATCGGGACCTCGTGCGGGTCGAGCTCGGCCAGCTGAGCGGCGAACTCGGCCCGCTGCCCGACCGTCTCACCCAGGCCGAGAATGCCGCCGCAGCAGACCTCCATGCCCGAGTCGCGCACCATCCTGAGCGTGCTCCAGCGCTCCTCCCAGGAATGCGTGGTCACCACATTGGGGAAGAAGGAGCGGCACGTCTCGAGATTGTGGTTGTAGCGGTGCACACCCATCTCGACCAGCTCGTCGACCTGCTCCTGGGTCAGCATGCCGAGGCTCGCCGCGACCTGGATGTCGACCGCCTCCCGGATCGCCTTGACGCCCTCGCGCATCTGATCCATCAGGCGCCGGTCGGGCCCGCGCACGGCGGCCACGATGCAGAACTCGGTGGCCCCGGTCGCGGCGGTCTGCTTCGCCGCCTCGACCAGCGACGGGATGTCGAGCCAGACCGACCGCACCGGCGAGGTGAAAAGCCCCGACTGCGAACAGAAGTGGCAATCCTCCGGGCAGCCACCGGTCTTGAGCGACACGATGCCCTCGACCTCGACCTCGGGTCCGCACCACTTCATGCGCACGTCGTGGGCCAGTTGAAGCAGCTCGGGAAGCTCTTCGTCGCTGGTCCTCAGCGCCTCTTCGATCTGGCTCTGGCCGAGCCCGACACCGGTGGTCAGGACCTGTTCGAAGATCTCCCGCATGCCCGTACCCTACAAGCCGTCGGGCCCGGTTGGACTGTCGGTGGTGGGTGATAGTTTTCCTCGTCTCATGAGCGTGGAGGGTGTCTTGACGGGCTGGTTGGATGCGCTGGAACGCGCGGCCGAGAGTCGGTCCAAGGCTGGGCTCACCCGCCGGCTGCGGCCCCGGCCGGCCGACGACCTCGTCGTCGATCTGGCGGGAAACGACTATCTCGGCCTCGCGGCCCACCCCGAGGTGGTCGGTGCCTCCGCTTCCGCTCTGCGGGCGTACGGGTTGGGAGCCACCGGCTCCCGGCTGGTACGCGGGTCGACCGACCTGCACGCCTCGCTCGAGTCCGCGCTGGCCTCCTGGCTGGGCTCCCCCAGCGCGCTCGTCTTCTCCTCGGGCTACCTCGCCAACCTGGCCGCGGTCCGGTCCCTGGCCGGCCTCTGCGACCTGATCGTCTCCGACGCCTACAACCACGCCTCCCTGATCGACGGCTGCAAATCATCCGGCGTGCCGGTCGTGGTCGCCCCCCACAACTCCCCCGCCGCCGTCGCCGAAATCCTCGACGCACACCCCCAGCAGACCGCCGTCGTGGTCACCGAGTCGGTCTTCTCGGTCGACGGCGACCTGGCTTCGCTGGCCGCTTTGCACGCCGTCACATCGGCTCGGGGCGCCCTGCTGCTGGTCGACGACGCGCACGCGCTGGGCGTCCTCGGCCCCCGCGGCGCCGGCGGCGTCGCGGCAGCCCTCCTGTCAGGCCTCGACGACGTGATCGTGACGGCGACGCTGTCCAAGTCCCTCGGCGCGGCCGGCGGCGTCGTGGCCGGCCCGGCCGCCCTCATCCGCCACCTGGTCGACACCGGCCGCACGTTCATCTACGACACGGCACTCCCGCCCGCGGTGGCGGCCGGCGCCCAGGCGGCCATCACCCTCGCCCAGGCCGCCGACGACCGCCGCGCCGTCCTCACGGCCCGAGGCGCCGAGGTCACGTCACGACTCCGCGCCGCCGGCTTCCCGGTCACACCACCGGCCGCCGGAGTCCTGTCGGTCGTCGCGCCGGGCCCCGAGGCGGCCCTCACCTGGGCCGCCGACTGCCACGACCGGGGCGTCGCGGTCGGCTGCTTCCGCCCACCGTCCACCCCCGACGGCACCTCCCGGCTGCGCCTGACCCTCAACGCCGGCATCACCGACTCAGACTTCGCCCGCGCCCTGGATGTGATCGTGAAGACGGCCCCATGACCACCGACGACAGCCGCTCCTTCTTCCGCCGCCTCTTCACCCGCCGCCTCGACGAGGCCGCCGCGGGCACCGACCCGACACCCGACGCCCCGGAGGTCCCCGTGGCCGGTGCGCCCGACGTGGCCGGTGCGCCCGACGTGCCCGACGTGCCCGGTGCGCCCGACGTGCCCAGCGCGCCCGACGTGCCCAGCGCGGCCGGCGGCTCTGTCGATCCGATGCCGGACGCGGGGGTGGCGCCAGATGGTCTGACGCCGACCGCGCCGTCGTCCTCGGCCGGTTCGACGCCGGAGGCGGAAACAACACCGAGCGATTCGACGCCGGCCGATTCGAGGCCGGAGGCCGAGAGTGTTTCGAGGCCGGAGGCCGAGGCTGTTTCGACCGCTTCCATGCCGGGGGGCGATTCGGCCTCAGTCGGTTCGACGCCAAGCGCGGAGACACGGGCAGACTCATGGAAGACGCCGGGCGTTTCAACGCTTGGTGCGGCGACCGGGCCCCACGGCGAGACAACGGGCGGCGGTTCGCCGCTCGAAAAGGCCGCTACCGGGACAAGCCTCGCCGGAGCAACGGCAGTCGGAGCCGACGGAGCCGAGGCGACATCCGACCGAACGGCGGGAACCGAGGCGACATCCGACCGAACAGCCGCAGCTGGAGCAGCCGCCGAGGGGGCCGTGGCCGGGCCGATGATTCCGGCGCCGCGGAGCGGCGCGGACGACGTTCCGGGGGCATTTGAGCCGGCGGCCGCGGCTGTCGACGCCGCGAGCGCCCGGATGGTCGGCGGCTCGGAGAGTGTCGTCGCGCTGGAGGCTTCGGACGGCGCCCATCCGGCCGGCGGCCCTTCCATCGACGCCGAGCCGGCCGTCTCTGCGGCTGACGCCCGGCTGGATAGGCACTCGACTGAAGCCCGGCTGGATGGGCACTCGACTGACGCCCGGCTGGATAGGCAGTCGATCCGGGCGGCCGGCCTGACCTCCGAGGAAGCCGCGGCAGGCAGCTCCGAGAACGACCTGGGCGCCGATCGGCCTCAGCCGAGCCTCGGGACATCACCACAAGCTGCGGACCCGGCGACCGGCAAGCGAGATGCAGCGCCGGGCGTGGACACGACCGTCGAGAACCGCACAGTCTCCGGCGACGTCACCGCGGTCGGCGGCCACCCCGACGGCGAATCCGCCGCGGTTGTGGGGGCGGTTGGAAAGGGCGGCGCCGGCCTGACCTCCACCCAGGGCGAGGCGGTCAGCTCGCATGGGCTTCCACGTGCGCGGCGCAAGTCGGAAATGTCGGTCGTGGAGGTTGAAGGCTCCGAGCCCGTCACGTCACCTGGCGGAGAGGCTGCCGAGGAGTACGCGAGTGGCCATGTGCCGTCGTTCCTCGACTCGGACGATTTTGACGAGCCCGAGGGCGACGGTTCCTCGGATGAGGAAGCACCAATTGAGCAGCCGGCCGCCCCCGCTGTCGTCGCCGCGCCTGAGGTGCCTGCGCCCGCGCGGGCGGCGGTCGCGCCGCGGCCGCCGGAGATCGGGGAGTGGCGGGGGATCGTTCTCGTTACCGGGACCGATACCGACGTCGGGAAGACCATTGTCACAGCGGCCGTTGCGGCGGCCGCCGCGGCTTCCGGGCTGCGGGTGGCGGTGATCAAGCCGGGGCAGACCGGGATCGCTACCGGGGCGCCGACCGACATCGAGGTGGTTACGCGGCTGGCGGGGCCGCACACCGTACGGGTTCTGGCCGAATATCCGGATCCGCTGGCGCCGCTCGCCGCCGCCACCGTCGCCGAGATGGCGCCGCTCGAGCTCTATGAGGTGGTCGACGCCATCCGGGCCGAGGCCGACAAGCATGACCTTGTCCTGGTGGAGGGGGCGGGTGGCCTGCTCGTGCCGATGGGCGTGCGGCCGTCAGGCGAGGCCTGGACCCTGGCCGACCTGGCGACCACGCTCGGGGTCGGCGCCCTGGTCGTGGCCCGGGCCGGGCTCGGCACGCTCAATCACACCGCTCTGACCCTGGAGGCTCTGGCCCGGCGTGGAGTGCCGGCCGGGGTGATCATCGGGGCGTGGCCGGCCGATCCGCAGCTGGTGCACTGGGCCAACCTCAGTGAGTTGGTCCCGCACCTGGTCGGCGCCCTGCCGGAGGGGGCCGGGCAGATGGATCCGGGCGTGTTCCGGCGGTCGGCGCCGGGCTGGTTGACGCCGGCCCTTTACGGTGTCCTCGACAACTGGCGGGTCTGGGCCGAGGAAACGGGCTGAGAAACACGGGCCGAGAAACACGGGCCGAGAAACACGGGCCGAGAAACACGGGCCGAGGAACGGGCTGAGAAACACGGGCCGAGGAACGGGCAGGGAAACACGGACTCAGGAACGGGCAGGGAAACACGGACTCAGGAACGGGCAGGGAAACACGGACTCAGGAACGGGCAGGGAAACACGGACTGAGGAACGGGCTGGGAAATGCTGAAAGCGCGGCCGGGAGAGCGGCTGAAGACATGGGCAGCGGACTTGTGGTGAACTGCCGCGTAGGCGTGACCTCGGCTGGGTACCTTGTGTCCCTCGTGATCGGTTTGTCCCCGGGGGCGTGAGCGAATGGGTGGCACAGGCGGCGAGATCGTCCTGGTGCTTGTGCTGGTGCTGGTCAACGCGGCCTTCTCGGGCAGCGAGATGGCCCTGGTGTCTCTGCGGGAGAGCCAGGTGCAGCGCCTGGAGCGGCAGTCCCGCGGTGGCCGGGTGCTGGCGCGGCTGACGCGTGACCCCAACCGGTTCCTGGCGACGATTCAGATCGGGATCACGCTGGCCGGCTTCCTGGCGAGCGCGGCGGCCGCCGTCTCGCTGTCGAAGCCGCTGGTCAAGCCGTTGAGTTTTCTCGGGTCGGCGGCGCAGCCGGCGTCCATCGTGATCGTCACGATCGGGTTGACGTTCGTGACTCTGGTGATCGGTGAGCTGGCGCCGAAGCGGATCGCGATGCAGCGTACGGAGGGGTGGGCGCTGCTGGTGGCGCGCCCGCTCGACGTCCTGTCGATGATTTCGCGGCCGGCGGTCTGGTTGCTGGGTGTGGCGACCAACCTGGTCGTACGTCTCGCGGGCGGTGACCCGACCGCCCAGCGGGAGGAGGTCACCACCGAGGAGATCCGTGACATGGTCGCGGCGCAGCAGGAGTTCACGGCCGAGCAGCGCACGATCATCAGCGGGGCGTTCGAGATCGCCGACCGCATTCTGCGGGAGATCCTGGTGCCTCGGCGGGACGTGTTGACGCTGCCGACCGGCACCACCGCCCACGAGGCGCTGCGCATGCTGATCGCCGGCGGGCATTCCCGGGCGCCGATCGTCGGCCCGGCCGGGCTCGACGACGTGCTGGGTGTGGTGCACCTGCGTGACCTGGTCGACGCGGCCGGCCCGGTCGATTCGCTGTGCCGGCCGGGCCTGTTCCTGCCCGAGACGCTGCGGGTGTCCGACGCGCTGAAGCAACTGCGGGCCGAGCGCCAGCAGCTGGCGATGGTGGTCGACGAGCGGGGTGCGATCGACGGCATCATCACGATGGAGGATCTGGTCGAGGAGATCGTCGGGGAGATCTACGACGAGACCGACCGGGATGTGGCGTCGGTGGTGACCGAGGCCGACGGCGCGCTGCTGATGCCGGGCGCGTTCCCGATTCACGACCTGCCTGACCTGGGGTTCCACGACGAGTCGCACGCGCACGAGGACGGCGACTACACGACGATCGCGGGGATGGTGCTGGCTTCGCTCGGCCACATTCCGACCGGGCCGGGCGAGGTGGTGACGCTGCCGGAGTTCACGGCCGAGGTGGTCGAGGTGACCGGTCGCGCCATCACCCGCGTACGGCTGCGGACCGTGCCGAAAGGCACCCGGCCCGAGCCGGTCTGAGGGCGAAAAGGCGGCGGGCTCGACGGCAAACTGCTTGGCAAAGCATTGACGACTTCCGTTGTCGCGTTGCTAAGTTCGCGGTGAGAGAGCGCTCTCATCCCCAGGGAGACACCAGGGCGAGCCCCCGGAGATCCCACGAGAGCGCAAAAGAACCCCTTTTCCCCGAGGGAGAACTGTGAACCGACTACGTAGGTCGCTCCTCGCGGCCGTCACCGCCACCGCCGCCGCGGGCCTGATGACGATGACCGTCACGGCCCACGCGGCGACAACCGCCCAGGCCATCGCCGCTCCCCCGGCCGGCTTCACGCTCACCTGGAGTGATGACTTCAGTGGCGCGGCGAACACCGGCCTCAACACCGGCACCTGGAAGTACGACACCGGCCCGGGCAGCAGCTTCGGCACCGGCGAGATCGAGACGATGACCAACAGCACGTCCAACGTGTTCCAGGACGGCAACGGCCACCTGGTGCTCAGGGCGCTGCACTCCGGCTCCGACCCCCGCGGCGGCTGGACGTCGGGCCGGGTCGAGACCCAGGCCGCCACCTTCGGCGCCCCCGCGGGCGGCGTGGTGCGGATGGAGTCGGTGATCCAGCAGCCGAACGTCTCCACCGCCAACGGCGCCGGCTACTGGCCGGCGTTCTGGATGCTCGGCTCGACCCTGCGCACCGGCACGACCTGGCCGAAGAGCGGCGAGGTCGACATCCTGGAGGACATCAACGGCCGCAGTTCGGTCTTCGGCACGCTGCACTGCGGTGTCAGCCCGGGCGGCCCGTGCAACGAGTCGACCGGCATCGGCAGC
>NZ_JBFBAD010000112.1:0-31958 GCF_040682075.1 Actinoplanes sp. NPDC051411
GTAGCCGCAACCCCGCACCGCGATGAACCGGTGATTGACCGGTCAGCGGACCAGCGTGCCGGCGAAGCCGTCGATGAGGCGGTGGAAGGCCCGGCGCCGGTTCGTACGGGGGATCACTCAGCGGGCATGGTCGGTTCGCCGTGCGCCGCCTTCTCGATCAGGTTCTGCCGAGGCCCGGTGAACCACTTCCGCGCGCTGGCGAACCACCAGATCGCGGCCGCACCGACCACGATCGCCACGGCGACGATCGTGTAGTTGAAGTTGCCGGCGGTGACCGGACCGGCCGTCGGGAGGACGAACAGCACGCAGATCACGACGACCCAGACGATCGACAGCCAGCCGACGACCGGGCTCCACCGGCCCAGGTTCCACGGGCCGGGCTGGAAGTCGGGATTCAGCCGCCGGAGCAGCACCGGGGCCACGTACGCGATGTACAGCCCGATGACCGCGATCGAGGTCGCCGCCAGGTAGGCGGTCGTGTTCCAGAGCGACGGCAGCACCAGGATGATCGAGATCGCGACGCACAGCCAGATCGAGTTGGTCGGGGTACCCGTACGCGGGTTGACCTGCTTCCAGATGCGGGAGCCGGGCAGCGCGCCGTCGCGGGCGAACGCGTACGACATCCGGGAGTTCGCGGTGACCGAGGCCATGCCGCAGAACCACTGCGCGACCATGCAGATGAGGAGCAGGAACTCACCCGTGTGCCGGCCGGCCGCGTCGATGAAGATCTGGGCCGGGGGCAGGCCGAGCGACGACGTCCGTTCGGCGTCGTAGTCCTGGATCGACCAGGTGATCGCGAAGAGCAGCACGAAGCCGGCGATCACCGAGACGACCACCGACATCACGATGCCGCGCGGTGCCGCTCGGGAGGCGTCGTGGGTCTCCTCGGCCACGTGCGCCGAGGCGTCGTAGCCGGTGTACGTGTATTGCGCCATGAGCAGGCCGATCAGCACCGCGTAGATGCCCGCGCCGGCGAAGGAGAACCCGGTCGCGTTCTTGACCTCGAAGAACACCTCGTGGATGGGCTTGTGCTGGTCCGGTACGACCGCCAGCACGACCACGATGATCAGCACGCCGACCAGGTGCCACCAGGCGCTCACGTCGGAGAGCAGCCGCACCAGGTTGACGCCGAAGGTGTTGAGCAGGCCGTGCACGACGATGATCACCAGGAAGATCAGGAACGTCTTGCCGGTGGTCACGGTCATGCCGAAGGTCAGGCTGAGGAACGCCGAGGTGGTGATCGCCGCCCCGAAGTCGATGGCCGCGGTGACCGCGACCTCGCCGAGGAAGTTGAACCAGCCGACGAACCAGGCCCAGGCGGCCTTGTTGCGTTTGGCCAGCGCGGCCGTCCACCAGTAGAGGGCGCCGGCGGTCGGATAGGCCGAGCAGATCTCGGCCATCGCCAGGGCGACCAGGGTGACCATGATGCCGACCAGGAGCCACCCGATGGTGATGGCGAAGGGGCCGCCGGCGGCCATGGCGATCGAGTACGACGTGATGGCGCCGGCGAGGATGGAAATGATCGAGAAGGAAACCGCGAAGTTCGAGAAGCCGGAGAGTCGGCGGTGCAGCTCTTGCTGGTAGCCGAGTTGGGCGAGGCGTTCTTCGTCGGTGCTGGCAGCTGGGTTGACGCTCATGTGCGACTCCCTTGACCGAGGGGCGCTGTGACCTGGGCCACCGCGTGCCGTGATGATCTCCCTACGGTGTTACGCACGTCAATGAGCCGCGTTAATTGCGTTGCCCGGCCGATCGGACGAGAGGCACACTCATGGACATGTCAGGGCAACGAATCCTCGCCCTGCCGGTGTTCTGACGCTGGCGTTTCAGCGCGCAGGCCCTCGGCAGGCCTCGCGAACACCCTGGGGCTGTCCAGTCGCCCCTTTCCCGCGGCGGCGCGGGGCGCGGTCACCTCTCTCTTCGGACGCGGGCTTCTGCCTGCGCAGCGCCCGCCCCGCGTCGTCGCATTCAAACCGGTGAAAGCTCAGACGATTTGCCCGAAAAATCTACAGCGTCGAGGCTAGAAATAGGGCCGTGATCGGCATAGAGTTCGGGAGTCGGCCACGCACAGCCGACACGCAACTGGCACAGACGCTTGAGTTGGCTAAGGAGGACGAGATACCGCAGCAACGCGAAATCACGACGTCCCCGACCCGACAAGAGGTGATCGCAGCCGATGCCCATCACTCAGGACGTTCGCTAGCGGCACGCAAGCGAACGACCTCATGCGCCGACGACGGTCGGCTCAAGAATTGAAAAGCCAAGGCCCCGGTTACCCGCCGGGGCCTTGGACTGCGCCAGCGCTGTATACCCGGATGATCCCGGAAGGACAGATGAACAAGACGTTCGACGACGCCGACTACCCGGCATATTCGATGGGCCGTGCCGCCGAGATGATCGGCGTGACCCCGGCTTTTCTCCGCAGTCTCGGCACCGCGGGCCTGATCGAGCCCGAACGCTCCCTCGGCGGCCATCGCCGCTACTCCCGCCACCAGCTGCAGCTCGCCACCCGCGTCCGCCAGTTGCTCGACGCGGGCCTCCCCCTGGCCGCCGCCTGCCGCATCGTCACCCTCGAAGACCGCCTCGAGGCCGCCAAACGCCAGATCCTCGCGCTCGGCGGCACGCTGACCAGCGACGAGGACGCCGGGGTCCCCACACAGACCCGCGCGCCGGTAGCCTGACCCGCACCCCCGGCAGAGGAACCACATGGCCATAGCGTTCGAGCTCGTCGTGAACTTCGGCACCGACCAGGCCGCCGTCGACCGGGCCCGCGCAGCCGTCCTCGACCATCCCCCGCTCGTGGCCGGCGAGCACCGGATCCCGCTCCACCCGCCGCTGCTGTTCACCGCCGACGGCGGCTACCTGGAGATGTCGGTGCTCCCGGTCGGGGTGGGGTGGGGCATCGCCATGGAGCACCGTGCGCCCAGACTCCCGCTCACGCCGGACGAGCTCGATGAAGTGGGCTTCGGCCTCTACGACCTGTTACGCCGGTTCACCGGCTACCTCGCGGCCGTGGTCGGCAAGAACCCGCTGGACCTCGTCGACCTGGACGAGCTCCGCTCCGACTACGCGGACGAGGTGGCCACGGGCCGGCTGCCGGGCCTCGTGCTGGCCGACGAGGTCCACCGGGAGATGCACGGCTCCGGCTTCACCCGGTTCGCGCCCGGTTACCTCTGGATCCCCTACCAGGGTGAGTGGCGGCCCTGACCTCAGCCGACCCGGCGCACGATGGCGAGCAGGGACTCCTCGACGTCCTCGATCGGGCGCTCGGGCATGAACACGAGCCAGTCGACCGCGACCACCAGGCCCACACCGAACAGCGCCGAGGACGACACCCGCACGTCGAGCTCGGCCGGCAGGTCACCCGAGTCGACGCCGGCCTGAAGCGTCTCGGCGATCACCCCGATCGCCTGCTCGCGCAGCAGGATCAGCGTCTGCTGCCACTCGCGATTGGTGCGCCACATCTCGGAGAGCAGCAGCTGGGCGAAGGCCCGGTAGCGCTGGATGTATTCGAGCTGGGTGCGCACCAGCGCCGCGACCGCCTCGCGGGGCGGCAGCCCGGCCACCGCGGCGCGGAACGCGTCGGTCAGCAGGCCGATGCCGTGCCGCAGCAACTCCTCGAACAGGTCGGTCTTCGACTTGAAGTTGTAATAGACGGTGCCCTTGGCGACGCCGGCCCGCAGCGCGATGTCGTCGACCGTGGTGGCGGAGAAGCCCTGCTCGGCGATGAGTTGGACGGCCGCCTCGTAGAGCTTCTGCCGGGTGTCCTCCCGGCGCCGGCTGCGCCCGTCGCCGCTCATCCCGCAGACCTTACCGGTCACAGCACGAGCTCCGGGTGAAGGTCGGCGCCGGTCATCCGGCGCGCCCGGTGGGTCACCCCGAGCGTGAGACTCACGCCGGCGATTCCGTACGCGAGGAGCAGTAACGCCGCATGCCCGACCGTCGAGGCCGCCCCGCCGTCGACCGCGTGCCGCAGCGCCTCGACCGTGTACGTCATCGGCAGCAACGGATGGATCGCCTGGAAGAACCCGGGTGACGTCTCCACCGGATAGGTCCCGCCGGACGACGTGAGCTGCAGCATGAGCAGCGCCAGCGCGACGATCCGCCCGGCCGCCTTGAGGGCCGCGCCGAGCAGCTGCATGATCGCCGCGAACACGGTCGCGGTCAGCATCAGCAGCCCCCAGACCAGCCACGGGTGCACCGGCGAGAGCCCGAGGGCGAACCGCACGACCAGGAACAGCAGGGTCGCCTGAGCCAGCCCGATCGCGACCGCGGGCAGCAGCCCGGCCAGCGCGACCCGGGGTGTCGGCGCCTCGGACATCAGGTAGCGGCGGTTCAGCGGCCGCAGCACCATGAACGTGACCATCGCCCCGACCCAGAGGGCCAGGCTGAGGAAGTAGGGCGCGAAGCCGACGCCGTACGTGCTCGCCGGGTGCCGGACCACGCGGTCGAGCGCGACCGGGTCGGCCAGCACGTCGGCGCGGGAACCGGTGTCGTCGCCGTACCCGGGAATCTGATTCGCCCCGTCGGTGAGGCCCGACGCGAGTTTGCCCGCGCCGGTCTGCAGGTCGCCGAGCCCGTCCGCCAACTGGCGGCCGCCGGTGGAGAGCGTGCCGAGGCCGTCGTCGAGCTGCCGCGCCCCGCTGGCCAGCTGGTAGATGCCGCCGCGCAGGTCGACCGCCCCGGACTTGGCCTGGGTGGTGCCGGTGTGCAGCTGTTTCGCCCCGGTGGCGAGCTGGTCGAGTCCGGCCGACAGCTGGTCGACCTTGGCCCGCCCGGCCGACAACTGGTCGGCGAGGTGCGGGGCGGCCGCCGCGACCTGGCGAGCCGTGGAGGCGACCTGGCGCAGCCGGTCGCGCAGTCCGTTCAGGTCGGCGTCGTGCACTCGCTGCCGCACCTGTTCGGCCTCGTCGACCAGCTGGTTCGCGAGGGCCTTGGCGTCGGCCAGGCCGTCGGTGCCGGCGGGCAGGGTGTCCAGATAGGACCGCAGCGCGCGGGCGTCGTGGACCGCCTTGTCGGCCGCGGTCGAGATCGCACCGACGTTGTCGGCCAGCGCGTCGGCCCCCTTGGCCACCTGGGTGGCGGCGTCCTGGATGGTGGCCGCGTTCTGCCGCAGCACGGGCTCGATGCGGTCGGCCGCGCCGTCGACGACCTTGGCCAGTTGCTGCCCGCCGGCCGCCGCCTGCGCGGTGCCGGTGGCCAGCTGCTCGGCGCCGTTGTCGAGCCGCGTCAGCCCGGCCACCAGGTCGTTCGCGCCCCGGCCGGCCGTTCCCAGCCCGTTCGCCAGTCGGCCCGCCCCGGCGTGGGCACGATCGATGCCGTCGGACAGCTCGGATGCGCCGGTCTCCGCCTGGTCGGCGCCGCTCCTCACCTGGGAGGCCCCGTCCGCGGCCTGCTGCGTCCGGTGCTTCAGATCGGTGAAGCCGATCAGCATCTTGTCGAAATATCCGGATGAGGCGCTCGCGGCGGCGGCCGCGCGAACCTCGTCGAAGGCCGTCCGCGCGAACACCCCGGACAGATAGTTCGTGGCGTCGTCGCTGACCGCCCGCAGCTGGGCCGCCTCGGGGGCGGAGGACGGATCCGGGCCGGTCACCAGGTCGGACGAGAAGTCGCTCGGGATGCGCAGCATCAGCTGGTACCTGCCGCTCTCCAGGCCCTTCTCGGCCGCCCGCTCGCCGGTCACGTGCCAGTCGAAGATCTGGCGCCGGACCAGCTCGTCGGCCAGGTCCTGTCCGGCGTGCACGGTCGTGCCGTCGGTCGCCGTGGCGGTGCGGTCCTCGACGACCAGGGCGGCCGGGATGTGGTTGAGATGGCCGTAGGGGTCCCAGAACGCGGCCAGGTAGAGCGCGCCGTAGAGCAGCGGGATCACGGCCAGCACCACGACGGCCGCGGTGGTCAGCCGGCCACGGAAGAAACGGCGCAGCTCCAGCCACGCCAGCGACAAGGTCCTCATCAGGACACCCCCAGGTCGATCACTTCGGTCACCCGTCCCGGGTCGATCTCGCGGGCGGTGACCAGCACCGCGATGCCCCGCTCGGAAAGCTCCTCGATCAGCTCCCAGAGCCGCGCCTGCTCCCCCTGGTCGAGCCCGTCGTCCAGGCCGTCCAGCGCGATCACCTGCGGCTCACTGAGACCCGCCAGGATCAAACCCAGAACCTGTTTCTCGTACGGCGTGAGCTCCCGCCCCGGCTTCTCGGGTGCGAGGCCGTGCAGTTCCACGCCGGCCGCCTCACTCCCGGGCCGTCCGAGCAGCGCCAGCCGTTCGCGGACGTGCTCGGCGACCGTGAAGACCGGTTCCGGCGCCTCGACTTCGGGGACGTGACCAAGGGACGGCGTACGGGAAAAGGAGAGTGACCCGGCGCCCAGCCGGAACCGGCCCGCCAGGGCGAGCAGCGCGGTCGTGCGGCCGCTGCCGGGCGGCCCGACCACCGCGACGATCTCGCCGGCCGCGACCGTCACGTCGAGGTCCCGGAAAAGCCACCGGCGCCGCCTACGCACGCCCGCACCCCGCGCTTCGAGCACCGACATTCTGTCACCTTCTTTGCACTGACTGGTCAGTCTAAAAACATACCCGCATCGGTGATCATTCACGTCGTCCGGTGGTGGACCTCACCCCGTTCGCCGGGCAGGATCGACGGCATGGCGAACCGCTGGGGCATGACCATTCCATTGAGCGGCGTGCCGCTCGCCGACCACGCCGCCGTCTACCAGGCGCTGGGCGACGCCGGCTTCACCGACCTGTGGTCCTCCGAGGTGGCCGGCACCGACGCCTTCACGCCGCTCGCGCTCGCCTCGGCCTGGGCCCCCCGCCTGCGACTCGGCACCGCCGTCGCCCCGGTCTACACCCGCGGCCCCGGCCTGCTCGCGATGACCGCCGCCGCCCTGGCCGAGGCCGCCCCCGGCCGCTTCCAGCTCGGCATCGGCGCGTCCTCCCCGGTCGTCGTCGGCGACTGGAACGCGATCCCGTTCGAATCCCCGTACGCCCGCTGCCGCGACATGCTCCGCTTCCTACGCGCGGCCCTGAACGGCGAACTGGTCGACAAGTCCTACGAGACGTTCCAGATCCGCCGCTTCCGCCTCGAACGCCCGCCGGCCGACCCACCGGCCCTGCTGCTGGCCGCCCTGCGCCCCGGCATGCTGCGCCTGGCCGCCGCCGAAGCCGACGGCGTGATCCTCAACTGGCTGGCCGCCTCCGACGTGCCGACCGCCCTGGCCGAGACCACCCGGGCCCGCCCCGACTTCGAGGTCGCGGCCCGCATCTTCGTCTGCCCGACCGACGACACCGCCTACGCCCGCACGATCGGCCGCCGCCTGATCACCGCCTACCTGACCGTCCCGGCGTACGCCGCCTTCCACCGCTGGCTGGGCCGCACCGACATCCTGACCCCGATGTGGGAGGCGTGGGCGGCCGGCAACCGCAAGGGCGCCCTGGCCGCCATCCCGGACGACCTGGTCGACGCCCTGGTCGTCCACGGCACCCCGGAGTCCTGCCGCGACCAGGTCGAGGCCTACGCGGCGGCCGGCATCACGGTCCCGGTGATGGCCCTGCTCCCGACCCCGGAACTCGACGCCGGCGGCGCCCCCGCCCTGACCAAGCTCTTGACGGCCCTGGGCCGCTGACCCGAGGCGCACCGCGTGGAAGAAGAGTAAGTGCAGGTCGTGGGCGAAAAGGAGAACCGGGAGGCGATGCGGGAGCGGCGCGTGGCCGAGCCCGGGGCAACGGAGGCATACGAGGCCGCGCGTCTGGCGTTCGAGCTCGGCCGGGCCGTTCGGGAGCTTCACGAGCGCCACGGCTGGAGCCGGACACGGGTTCGAGCCGCGCACCGACGCGGCGTAGCGCACCGGACCGGATTCGGACTCCGGTCGGGCGGCGGCTTCCCGGGCCGCCGCGTCGCCGGGGTCGTAATCAGCTCTGGAGCGAGCACGGCCGACGCCAGCGTCTTACGGTCCTGACTCTGCCGGTAAACGCAGTCGGCCACCCCGAATCGGGCGCCCTCGGACCCGTGTCAGCGCTCCAGCAGGGCGCGGGCGCCTTCCGGGTGGGTTTCGCCGCGGGCCGGCGGGAGGGCGGAGAGCCGGTCGAGCTGGGCGGGGGTGAGCCGTACCTCGTCGGCGGCGGCGTTTTCCTCCAGGCGGGTCACGCGCTTGGTGCCGGGAATCGGGGCGATGTCGTCGCCCTGGGCCAGCAGCCACGCTATCGCCACCTGGGCCGGGGTTGCGCCGGCGTCGGCGGCCACCGCGTTGACCTCGTCGGCCAGGCGCAGGTTGTGCTGGAAGTTGTCGCCGGTGAAGCGGGGGTTGTCGCGGCGGAAGTCACCCTCGGCGAAGCCGGACCCGTCGCGGATCGTGCCGGTGAAGAGGCCGCGGCCGAGGGGTGAGAACGGGACCAGGCCGATGCCCAGTTCGCGGAGGACGGGCCGGATGCGGGCCTCGATGCCGCGCGTCCACAGCGAGTATTCCGACTGGACGGCCGTGACGGGATGCACCGCATTCGCGCGGCGGATGGTGTCCGGGCCGGCCTCGGAAAGGCCGAAATAGCGGACCTTCCCGTCGGCGACCAGTGACGCCACGGTGCCCGCGGTCTCCTCGATCGGGGTTAGAGGGTCGACGCGGTGCTGGTAGTAGAGGTCGATGTGATCGGTGCCGAGGCGCTTGAGGGAGCCCTCGACCGCGGCGCGGATGTTGGCCGGGCTGGAGTCGGCGTTGCGCCCGTCGCCGGCGGCGTGCGAGATCAGGCCGAACTTGGTGGCGAGCACGACCTGGTCGCGGCGACCCTGGAGCGCGCGGCCGATCAGTTCCTCGTTGATGTAGGGGCCGTAGACCTCGGCGGTGTCGATCAGGGTGACACCGAGGTCGATCGCCCGGTGCACGGTGCGGATCGACTCGGCGTCGTCGGTGCCGGCGCCGGTGTAGCCGTGGGACATGCCCATCGCGCCCAGGCCGATGCGGGCGACATCCAGATCACGGAGCTTGATGTGCTTCATGACCTCCATGCAACTCCGCCGGGCGCCGATCCGGGAGGTTCTGCCGTTACCTCCATGCCGGGAGAACCCCGAGAGCCGCGAGCGCCCGGATGGCCGGGAGAGCCGGCGCCGGCGGCCGGCGACGGCCTTGCGTCGCGGCGGGCCGGTCCGCAAACCCCGGGACGGTCACGCTCTGCTTTTGCTCACGGTTTCCTCCCGTACGCAAACAGAGCGCGAGGCCCACTCCGAAGAGTGAGCCCCGCGGGGTCGGTGACTACTCGCTGTCGGCGAGAATCGCATAGAGCTTGCGCTTCGTCTCGTTGAGGATCTCGAGGGCGCGGTCGCGCTGCTCGGGCGTGCCGTTGAAACCGACCTGCTTGAGGGCGCTCATGATGCCGACCGCCGCGTCGCGGAAGTCCTGCACCTGGTTCATCGTGTCGTCGCCGATCTCGGACCACGGCGGGTTCTGCGCGGCGGTCTCGGCCTCGGGGCGCCCGTCGTCGGTGAGGCGGTAGCTCTTGCGGCCGCCCTCCGCCTCGGGTGCGATCAGGCCCTCGTCTTCCAGGAGTTGGAGGGTCGGGTAGATCGAGCCGGGGCTGGGACGCCAGATGCCGTTGGTGCGCGCGTCGAGCTCCTGGATGATCTCGTAACCGTGCATGGGCCGCTCGAGGAGCAGGGCCAGGACGGCCGAGCGGACGTTGGGGCGGCCGCGGCCGCCGCGTCGCCGGCCGCCGCGCTGGCCCCAGGGGCCGCCGCCGAAGTCGGGGCCGGGGCCGCCTCCGCCGAAGGGGAAGCCGGGCGGGAAGCCGAAGCCTCCGCCGCGCATGCGCCGACCGTGACCGTGCATGAAGTCTTCGTGGATGTGTCGCATGACTATCTCCAAGCTGTCGTTGATACGTTGACGATATATCGGCAACGTATCAAGATGCAAGGGTTTCTTCGACAGAAGTCGAGAGGAGGGACCGCCGTGGGTGTCAACGGGCAGCGATCTGGCAATGTGATACCCGTGCTTACGGTGCCGCTTCGCCAACTCGGGGAGTCCGAGCGCGCGGCGGTCGAGAAGATCCTCGACCGCGACCCCTACGCCGGTGCGCAGATCGCCGAGCGGGTCGCCGCGCACGGGCTGAACTGGTGGCGTTCCGACGGGCGCATCTTCGGCTACGGCGCCGGGCGCAAGGTGGAGTCGCTGATCTGGTCGGGCGCCCACCTGGTGCCGGTCTGCGCGACACCGACCGCGGTGGCCGCGTTCGCCGACATGCTCGGCGCCGAGCCCCGCATCTGCTCGTCGATCATCGGCCGGTCCGACGCGGTGCTCGACCTCTGGTCGCGGCTCGGCGGGCACTGGGGCCGGGCGCGTGACGTGCGGCCCCATCAGCCCCTGCTGGTGGCCGAGCAGGATCCGCCGATCGAGCCCGACCCGGCCGTGCGCCTGGTGCGGCCGGCCGAGGTCGACCAGCTCTTCCCCGCCGCCGTCGCGATGTACACCGAGGAGGTCGGCGTCTCACCGCTGATCGACGACGGCGGCCGCGGCTACCGGCGGCGGATCGCCGAGCTGGTCAAGGGCAAGCGGGCGTACGCCCGGTTCCACGGCGACCGGGTGATCTTCAAGGCCGAGCTGGCGATCGTGACCAAGCGCACGACCCAGGTGCAGGGTGTGTGGGTCGACCCGGAGTTCCGGGGGCGCGGGCTGGCCGCCGGATGCATGGCCGCGGTGGTGCACGACGCGCTGCGGCGCGTGGCACCGACCGTCAGCCTCTATGTGAACGACTACAACACGGCGGCCCGCCGGGTCTACGCCAAATGCGGCTTCGTCTCGGCGGGCTCGTTCGCGACGGTGCTGTTCTAGTGGACCGTCACCTGCGGGCCGGGCAGTAGCTCGCGCAGCTCCTCGGGCAGGTCGGCGCCCATCTCGTCGGCCAGCCGGAGGGCCTCCTCGATCAGCGTCTCGACGATGATCGACTCGGGGACCGTCTTGATGACCTGGCCCTTGACGAAGATCTGACCCTTGCCGTTGCCCGACGCTACGCCCAGGTCGGCCTCGCGGGCCTCGCCGGGACCATTGACGACGCAGCCCATGACCGCCACGCGCAGCGGCACCGGCAGGCCCTCGAGCCCGGCGGTGACCTGCTCGGCGAGCGTGTAGACGTCGACCTGGGCCCGGCCGCAGGACGGGCAGGAGACGATCTCGAGACCGCGCTCGCGCAGGCCGAGCGACTCGAGGATCGCGTTGCCGACCTTGACCTCCTCGACCGGCGGGGCGGAGAGCGAGACCCGGATGGTGTCGCCGATACCCTCGGCCAGCAGCGCGCCGAACGCGGTCGCCGACTTGATCGTGCCCTGGAAGGACGGGCCGGCCTCGGTCACGCCGAGGTGCAGCGGGTAGTCGCACTGCTCGGCCAGCTGACGGTAGGCCCGGATCATGACGACCGGGTCGTTGTGCTTGACCGAGATCTTGATGTCGCGGAAGCCGTGCTCCTCGAACAGCGAGCACTCCCAGAGGGCCGACTCGACCAGCGCCTCGGCGGTGGCCTTGCCGTACTTCTCGAGCAGGCGCTTGTCGAGCGAGCCCGCGTTGACGCCGATGCGGATCGGGGTGCCGGTCTCGGAGGCCCGGCGGGCGATCTCCTTGACCTGGTCGTCGAACTTACGGATGTTGCCCGGGTTGACCCGGACCGCCGCGCAGCCGGCGTCGATCGCGGCGAACACGTACTTCGGCTGGAAGTGGATGTCGGCGATGACCGGGATCTGCGACTTCTTGGCGATCGCCGGCAGCGCCTCGACGTCGTCCTGGGAGGGCACGGCCACCCGGACGATCTGGCAACCGGAGGCGGTGAGTTCCGCGATCTGCTGCAACGTGGCGTTGACGTCGGCCGTGAGCGTGGTGGTCATCGACTGCACACTGACCGGGGCACCGCCGCCGACCAGCACACCACCGACGTTGATCTGGCGGCTGTGGCGGCGGGGGGCGAGAGGCGGCGGGGGTACGGCGGGCATTCCGAGGCTGACTGCGGTCACTTCACATCACCTGTCAGAAGAGCTTGATCGGGTTGACGATGTCGGCGGTGACCGTGAGCACGGTGAACGCACCGCCGATGAGGATCACTGCGTAGGTGAGAGGCATCAGCTTGTAGTAGTCGACCCGGCCGGGGTCGGGCTTCCGCAGTCGAGCATAGATCCACGACCGTGCTCTTTCGTACCAGGCGATCGCGATGTGACCACCGTCCACCGGCAGCAGCGGGAACAGGTTGAAGATGCCGATGAAGACGTTGAGCGCGATGAACACGCTGAGGAACACCTCGGGAACACCGTGTTGCAGCGCCTCGCCGCCGATGCGGCTGGCTCCGACCACGCTGATCGGGGTGTCGGGGTCACGCTCGCCACCGGTGATCGAGTGCCAGAGGGCCGGCACGCGCTGGGGCACCCGGCCGATCGCCGAGAACGTGTTCTTCACCAGGTACCACGCGTAGTCGCCGGTCGCCGGGACCGCGCCGGCCGCGTCGTATTTGATGATCGCCGGGACGGCGTTGTTGTCCCACGCCACACCGGCCACCGCGACGCTCGACAGCGGGCCGTTCGGATTGTCGACCGGGGCCCGCTGGGCGCTCTTCAGATCGACCTTGACGGTCTGGGTGACGCCGCCACGGGTGTACGTGAAGTCGGTCGGGCCCGGCTTCTGCTCCCGGATCGCGTTGGTCAGCTGCTCGAAGGTGGACACCGGCGTGGTGCCGACCTGAGTGATCACATCACCGTTCCGCAGGCCGGCCGCCTTGGCCGGAGCGGCCACGCCGGAGCCCTGCCCGATCGTGCAGTCGGGCACGTTGGTCAGCTGCACACAGTCGCTGACCTGGATCTGCGCCGACTCCTGGGCCGCGGTCTGCGGGTAGTCGAGGTTTTGCAGGCCGATCGTCATCGCGGCGATCCAGGTGGCGACGATGGCCAGCACGAAGTGGGTGACCGAGCCGGCACCCATCACGATCGTGCGCTTCCAGACCGGGAACCGCCACATCGCGCGCGGCTCGTCCTCCGGCGCGACGTCGTCGTCCTGCGGCGTCATGCCGACGATCTTGCAGAAGCCGCCGAGCGGGATCGCCTTCAGCCCGTACTCGGTCTCGCCGACGTGGAACGAGAAGATCGTCGGGCCGAAGCCGACGAAGTATCGGGTCACCTTCATCCCGAACCGCTTCGCGGTGATCATGTGACCCAGCTCGTGCAGGCTCACCGAGACGAGGATGCAGGCGGCAAAGGCCGCCACGCCCACCCAGTACAACAGCATCAGGCTCCGATCATCCGTCGTGCCTGGGCACGAGCCCACGCCTCCGCGGTGAGCACGTCGTCGACGGTACCCGGTTCGGCAAAGTCGGGGGCCGCCGCGAGCACCCTCTCCAGGGTGTCGACGATGCCCAGAAAAGGTAGCCGACCGGACACGAAAGCCGCCACGCACTCCTCGTTGGCCGCGTTGAAGATCGCCGGTCGGCAGGCGCCGGTGCGGCCCGCCTCCTTGGCCAGCCGGACCGCCGGGAACGCCTCGTCGTCGAGCGGGCGCAGCTCCCAGTTGTGCGCCTCCCGCCAGTCGACGGCGGCCGCCGCGTGCGGCACCCGCTCCGGCCAGGCCAGGGCGAGCGCGATCGGCAGGCGCATGTCGGGCGGGCTGGCCTGCGCGAGCGTCGAACCGTCGGTGAACTCGACCATCGAGTGCAGGTACGACTGGGGATGGACCATGACCTCGATGTCGTCGTACGGCACCGCGAACAACTCGTGCGCCTCGATCACCTCGAGCCCCTTGTTCACCATCGTCGCCGTGTTGATCGTGACGACCGGCCCCATGTCCCAGGTCGGGTGCTTGAGCGCGTCGTCGACCGTGACGTTCGCCAGCTCCTCGCGCCGGCGGCCGCGGAACGCCCCGCCGCTCGCGGTCAGGATCAGCCGCCGCACCTCCTCGCGCGCGCCGCCGCGCAGGCACTGGGCGAGCGCCGAATGCTCGGAGTCGACCGGCACGATCTGGCCCGGCTTGGCCGCCCGGCGCACCAGCGGGCCGCCCGCGACCAGCGACTCCTTGTTGGCCAGGGCGAGAATGCGGCCCGCCTCGAGAGCGGCCAGGGTGGGCGCCAGGCCGAGGCTGCCGACCACGCCGTTGAGCACGACGTCGCACGGCACCCGGGCCAGCTCGGTCATCGCGTCGGGGCCGGCCACGATCCGCGGGATCTTGAAGTCGCCGGTGGCGTAACCGCGCTTCTGCGCCACCCCGTAGAAGGCGAGCTGCAGGTCCTGCACGGTCGACGAGTGAGCCACGCCGACCACATCGACCCCGAGCTCCAGGGCCTGAGCGGCGAGAAGCTCCACGTTGCCGCCGCCGGCCCCCAGCGCCACCACCCGGAACCGGTCGGGATTGCGCTTCACGATGTCGATGGCCTGAGTGCCGATGGATCCGGTCGAGCCGAGCAGAACGAGGTCGCGCATGGCGCCCATCTTCCCGCGAAGTGGGTATGGCTGGGGCATGTGGGGGTGGCTGAAGCCGTTGCACGGGCGTGACGTGGCACTGCGGGCCGCCGCGGTCACCTTCTACGCCGGGATCGCGGTCGTGCCGATCGCGCTGCTGGCGATCTGGGTGACCGGCTACCTGGTCGGCGCCGACCGGGTCCGGCGGCTCACCGGGCACACCATCGCGGCCCTGCCGGACGAGATCGGCGCACCCCGGGCCCTGAGCGCGCTGATCTCCGCCGGACTGCACCTTTCGCCGTGGTTCGCCCTGGCCAGCGTGCTCCCGGCCACGTTCTACGGCGAAGGGCTGCGGCGGGCGTTCGTGTCGCTGCGCGACACTCCGGAGTCGTTCGTCGGCTGGCGCGGCCGCCTGCTCTGGCTGCCGCCGCTGGCGGCCGCCCCGGCGCTGCTGCTGGCGATGTTTCTCGCGCTCCCCGCGACCAGCGCTTTATGGGTACGCGGCGGCTGGTACTCGGTCCTCGCGGTGGTGTTGTCGTTCCTCGCCGCGTGGCTGGTCCTCACCCCGGTCGTCGTCTGGGTCTACCGGTACGTCGCCCCGGACCGCCCCGCCTGGCCGGCCGCGCTCGCCGTCGGGTCGTTCACCGCCGCCAACCTCTCCGGCTTCCTGCACGGCTTCGTGCTGTTCTGCTCGCTCCCGCTCAACCTCGGCGCGCCCTTCGGCGGCTTCACCGAGATCGGCGGAACGGTTGCCGTCGGCCTCTGGCTGTACGTATTCCACGTCATCCTGCTCGCCGGATATGCCGCCACACGCAGCGCAAGCGAATACCTGCGTAATCGGGCGTCCCACTAGCGCCCGATTCGTCGGCGTAACACCTCGGCCGGACTGGCTACGCTTGCTCGCCATGGAGCACGACTACCCCTCCCACGCCGACGTGGTGATCATCGGAGCCGGCCACAACGGTCTCGTCTCGGCGGTTCTACTCGCCCGCGCCGGTCTCGACGTCGTCGTGCTCGAGGCCGCCGACATGCTCGGCGGTGCCACCCGCACCGAGCACCCCTTCCCCCGGGTGCCCGGCCTCGGCCAGTCCACCGGGTCCTACCTGCTCGGTCTGATGCCCCCCGAGCTGCTGCGCACGCTCGACGTCGACATCCCGGTGCTGCGCCGCGACCCGCACTACTTCCTGCCCACGCCCGGCCCGGCCGGCTCGCCTTATCTGCTGTTCGGGCGCGACCGCTCGGCGATGCGGGCGCAGATGGAACGCTTCTTCCACCCCCGCGACATCGCGGCCGAAGAGGCACTCGCGATCGAGATCGGCGCGCTGCGCGCCGATCTCGCGCCGGCCTGGCTCGAGGAGCCGGGCACGGTCGAGGAGATCGCCGACCGGCACATCCGGCCGGCGCTGCAGAGCACCTTCATCGATCTCGTACGCGGTTCGGTCGCCGACTACCTGGCCCGCTTCGGCTTCAAGAGCGAGCTGCTGACCAGCATGTACGCGGTGACCGACGGCCTGTCCGGGCTCAACGCGGGCCCCGACGACCCGGGCACCGGGCACAACTTCCTGGTCCACAACATGTGCCGGCTGCCCGACTCCGACGGCACCTGGATGATCGCCCGCGGCGGCATGGGCACGGTCTCCCGTGTCTTCTCCGACGCCGCCCGGGCCGCCGGCGCTCAGCTCTTCACCTCCTCGCCGGTCTCGGCCGTCACGGTCGAGAGCGGCGCGGCCAGCGGGGTCGTGCTGGCCGACGGCCGTTCCATCGGCGCCCGGGTCGTGCTCGGCAGCTGCGACCCTTACCAACTGATGTCGCTGGTGCCGTCCGGCGCGCTGCCCGGCCCCTTGACCGACCGGATGGCCGCCGTGCGCCGCACCGGCACGACGCTGAAGGTCAACCTGGCGCTGCGTGACCTGCCACAGTTCTCGTGCCTGCCCGCCGGAGCGCCGTCACCGTTCGGCTCGACGATCCACCTGCTGCCGGGCTCGGCCGGGCTGGCGGGCGCGACCACGGATTCCCCGATGGCCGCCCTGCGGGCGATGTGGGACGACGTCCAGGCCGGCCGGCTGCCGGCCGAGCCGACCATCGAGTGGTACGTGCACACGACGGTCGACCCGTCGCTGCAGGACGAGGCCGGCCACCACTCGTCGGCCCTGTTCGTCCAGTCGGTGCCATACTCGCTCGCCGGCACGACCTGGGACGCGGCGCTGCCCGGCTACATCACGCAGCTGCTGGCCATCTGCGACCGCTACGCGCCGGGCACGTCCGACCTGGTAGCCGACATGATGCCGCTCACCCCGCCGGGCATCGAGGAGCACTTCGGCATCACGGGCGGCCACATCCACCACGTCGACAACACGGTCGCCTTCAACGAGCGGATGCCCTATTTCACCGGGCTGGACGGCCTCTACGCGGGCTCGGCCGGCGCCCACCCGGCGGGCAGCGTCATCGGCGCGGCCGGCCACAACGCGGCCCGCCGCATCCTGAAAGACCTCGGGGTCTAAGTCAGCGGAAGACGATAGGTGCGCTCCCGGCCGTACGAGACGAATCCCACCCGCCGCAGGATCGGGGAGCTCGTGGTGACGCGGCCGCGGGTCAACGCCATCGTGGCGCCTCGTTCGGCGGCATAGCTGAGGCGGCCGGCGACCAGGGCCCGATAGACGCCGCGGCCGCGGTAGGCCTCGAGCACGGCGCCGCCCCACAGCCGGGCCACGCCGCCGGCCAGCCTGATGCCGGCGAGCGCGACCGGGGCGCCGCCGAAGTAGGCGACGACGACCCCTCCGGTCCCCGCGGCGAGCGTGTCGCGGTTGGCCGCCGCCCGCTGAGCGAGCACGTCGTCGTCGGCCCGGTCGCCGCCGAAGACGGTGACCCCGACCGTGTTGGCGTCGCGGGCAATCTCCGGCGTCGTCCGCCATCGCAGCCGAAGCTCGGCCGACCCGGGCTCCACTGACGGCCCGGGCACCCCGGACGGCCCGGGCACCCCGGACGGCCCGAGCATCCCGAAGGGCCCGGACGGCCCTGACGGCCCGGACGGCCCGGACGGCCCTGACGGCCGGACGGCCCGGACGGCCCGGGCGCCACGACGCGCGATTCGGGGGTCTCGGTGGCGGGCGGCACCGGGCGGGCGAGCACGTCGGCGGTGTCGATCAGCCGGGCGCGGCGGCGGAGCAGCGCCTCGTCGAGGCCGTCGGGCGCGCCGGGCTTCGCGAAGACGAGAGCCTCGGGCATTCCGAACCCGGCGGCGCGGGCGACCACCTCCCGCAGCACGGTCTCGGCCGGCCGGGTCGACCGCAGCCACTGCAGCCACTGCAACTGGAGCCCATCGGCATAGCGCTCCGGGAGGCGGACCAGCCGATATTCCGCAGTCTCCACCACCTCGGAGCCCTCAGGCGCGAGCACCCACGCGTCGTTGGCCACCACGACCGCTGCAGGATCAAGCTCCTCCATGTGGCGCACGTTATTCGCGGGAGCCCCGGAGCGACCACTCACGCAGGTCGCCCGGGTGGGCCGAGCGGTCTGGGCGCGCCAGCGCCCTGCTCGGTCTGCCCGGGCCCTCGGCGTGAGCAGCGGTCCGTACCCCGCAGCCGGCTACGACTTCTCGGTTTTCTCGGCCCTGATTTTGTGGCCGACGCTGGTCAGGCACTTGCCGGTGGGGAGGTCGAACTTCCAGCCGTGCAGCTGGCAGGTCAGCACGTTGCCGTCGACGATGCCGAAGCGGCTGAGGTCGGCCTTGAGGTGGGGGCAGCGGCGCTGCACGGTCCAGTCGCCGAGCTGGGTGTCCTCGGCGTCGACCGTGCGCTCATGTTCGTCGTACCAGCCTTCGGCGTATTGCAGGCGCTCCTCGGACAGGCACTTGAAGAAGGCGTAGACGAACTCGTTGTATTGGCCGATGCGGGCGGCCGAGAAGCGGCAGGACAGGAACAGCGAGTTGACCCAGTCACCCTCGTCGATGTGGATCAGGTGCTCGACGAGGGCGCGGCCGGTCTTGAAGCGGTAGCGGACCTTCTCGTCGGCGTAGGGCCGGACCTGCTTGCCGGGGAAGTCGACGACGATCGACTCGACGATCTCGCCGTCGGGGCCGTCGCCGTCGGTCAGGTCGAAGCGAACCGGGCCGCCGACGCCCTTGGCCAGGTAGATCGACTCTTCGAGGAGGGGTTCGATGCGCTTCTTGAGCTCGCCCAGCACGTCGATCTCGGGGTGCCGCCAGGACGCCTTCTCGGCCGCGATGACCGGGGCCTTGCGCTCGCGCATCTCCTCGAGGTGCTGCTTCTTGTTGGCGAAGAACTCGTCGACGTCGGTCGGGTGCGTCGTCGTCGCTGCCTTTTCCGACAATTCGGTCGCCGAGCCGGGCAGCAGGACGATGCCGTTGGTGCCGCCGACCTTCGCATACTCCGACATGAAGACCGACTGGTCGGGGAAGATGTTTCCCTCGTCGCCGAAGATGTCGTTGAACTGCCAGAGCGCGTCGTCGAGGAAGCACGGCGGGCCGGCGATCGGGAAGACGTGGTCGGCCTTCAGGTCGTCGATGTAGCGCCAGGTGCGGTCGAACTGGCGGTCGCGCTTCTGCTTGCCGAAGGCCGTCTTGGCGGCCTCGGGCAGTTCGTAGACCATCGGGTACCAGATCGCGCCGGAGAACTGCAGCATGTGCGCGTGCACGTGGCCCAGATCGTTGAAGATCTGCAGGTCGGTCGGGCGGGCGTCATTCTGGTTGAGCAGCCGCACCCCGTCGTGCTCCACCCAGAGCGAGCTGTCGCCGATCGGCCCGTCGGTCGGTGACGTCAGCGCCTGGATCATGACCTTGAGGCCGCCGTCGAGCTCGTGCACCTCGTTCGAGACGGTCTTGAAAAAGCGGCTGAAGCCCAGCTCGCGCAGCTCGTCCTCGAGCTGGCTGGTCGGGTATTCCGGCAGCAGGACGGTCGCCTTCTTGCTGATGAACCGTCGCAGGTGCTGGGCGTCGAAGTGGTCGCGGTGCAGGTGGGAGACGTAGAGGTAGTCGACGTCGCCGAGGGTCTCCCAGTCGAGCCCCGAGTTGTCGGGGAACGGGAACCACGAGGCGAAATAGGCGGGGTTGACCCACGGGTCGCACAGAATGCTGCCGGCGGACGTGTCGATCCGCATGCTCGCGTGGCCGGTGCCCGTGATCCGCACTGTCGTTCCTCCTCGGTCGTTCCGACGGCCTCGAAGGTACCCGGTGTGGGCCCTCCGGTTGAATTTCGGGTTGTCGGCAGGCGGTGGTCCACGCGCGGAGCCGCCGTGCGAGACTGGGAACCTACGTGATCGCCTTCGAGGAAGGACAAAAGGCGTGTCTGCGGAATCGGACCCGGTCTACGCCCCCGACCAGCTCAAGCCGGGCAATCGCAAGATGGCCCGAATCGGCGCGCTCGGCTCGGCCGCCGTCATGCTGCTGTTCTTCTGGGGCAACCACGAGGGCAACACGGAAAACATCTTCCTCGTCCTCTTCGCCGTCGCCCTGGTCGGCGCCGTGATCGCCGACGTGGTGCTGCGCCGCAACGGCCTCAAGCCCAACGACCAGTAACCCTGGGCCGGAAATGAAAAAGGCCCGCCGGTCGGCGGGCCTTTTCTCGTCTGCTTCGCCTAACGGTGCCGCATGAGGATGTCTTTGACCTCACGCAGGGCGGCATCCACCTCGGCCTCGAAATAACCCCCCGGGACAAGACCGAACTGCAGCATGTCCAGCTCGTTTTCCGGTACGGGCATGGGGCCCCGCCCGGTCATCGCCTGCAGGATGCCCTCGAACAGCCGGTCCACCTGCATCGGGTCGTAACCGCTGCCGAACCGCCGCGGCTGGAACGTGCGCCGAAGCTGGTCGACCCGGTGGAGTTCGCCCCCCGGCTCGCCCATCAGCGGAGGCATCTGCGGCTGCGGTGGGCCGTAGCCGCCGGCCCCGCTCATCGGGGCGCCGCTCATCGGCGCGTTCTGCGGGCCACCCATCGGCGGCCCACCCATCGGCGGCCCACCCATCGGCGGGCCACCATAACCGCCGCGCATGTCGTCGCGGGGCATGCGGATCTCGGCCGTCATGTCGGCCTTGCCGTGGCGGCCGGCCTCGAAACCGTCGAAGCCACCCGTGTTGTCGAAGCCACCGGTGTTGTCGTAGCCCTGGTCGTAGCCACCGCCCGGCGGTAGGCCGCGCTGGGGCATCTCACGCTGGGGCATCTGGGGCGGCATCTGCTGCTGCTGCTGCGGCGGCTGGCCGTACGGCGGGGGCTCGTCGTAGCGCGCGTAGGGATCCTGCTGCATCGGCGGGCGCTGCTGCATCGGCGGGGGCATCCGGTCGTCGCGCATGGGGGCGGGGAGCCGCTCGGTCGGCGGGGCCATCCGGCCACCGGGACCAACCATGCCGGGACCGCCGGGACCGCCGGGGCCGCCCGGTCCCATGCCCGGGCCGGGACCCATGCCGGGGCCGGGGCCCATGCCCTGCGGGTCCATGGCGCGGCTGCCCATGCCCGGGCCGGGGCCCAGAACGTTGCCGGTGTTTTCCATGCCGCGGTTGCCCAGGACGTTGCCGGTGTTCTCCATGCCGCGGCCCATGCCGGCGCCGGCGATGCTGCCGGTGGTCAGGCCACCGCGCATCGAGTCGCGCATCGGGTCGCCGCCGCCGCGCCGGTCCTCGAACTCGGCCAGCTGGCGTTCCACGCGGTCGAGGTGCAGGTCGACCTGCCACTCGTCGTAGCCGCCGAAGCGCACGCGGAAGACGACGTCGTGCACCTCCTGCGCGCCGACCGGCGGGCCGGCCGTCTCGCCGGCCAAGGTGGCCTCGACCCGGTCGAGGAAGCCGTCGACCTCGTCGACCTTGTAGCCGCGCCGAAGCGCACGCCGCCGGAAACGCTGCCCCTGACTACTCACAACGTCTCCCACTTTCCTCGCTGGGTCGTACGCCCAGTCACTGTGCCACCTCCGCGATGGTGGCGGCGCCCCCAGCGCCGGCCTCCGTGAGCTCGCCCGCGGCCAGCTGGCCGCACGCTCCGTCGATCTCCCGGCCCCGGGTGTCGCGGACCGTGGTCGCCACGCCCGCCTCACGCAGGCGCCGGACGAACTCGCGCTCGACCGGTTTCGGGCTCGCATCCCACTTGCTGCCCGGCGTCGGGTTGAGTGGGATCAGATTCACATGCGCCAGCTTGCCGCGTAGCAGCTTGCCGAGCAGGTCGGCACGCCAGGGCTGATCGTTTACGTCCCTGATCAGGGCGTATTCGATGCTGATCCGCCGCCCGGTCCGCGCCGCGTAGTCGAACGCGGCATCGAGCACCTCGGCCACCTTCCAACGCTGGTTGACGGGCACTAGCTCATCGCGCAGATCATCATCGGGGGCGTGCAGGGACAGCGCAAGGGTCACAGACAGCTCTTCGGCGATCAATCGCCGCATTGCGGGCACCAGACCCACGGTCGAAACCGTGATGTGCCGTTGTGAGAGGCCGAGGCCCTCGGGAGCCGGGGCGGTGAGCCGGCGGACGGCCTCGATCACCCGCGGATAGTTCGCGAGCGGCTCACCCATGCCCATGAAGACGACCCGGGACAGCCGCGGCGGCGACCCGGTGACCGCGCCCGAGGCGGCGACGCCGGCCAGATAGACCACCTGGTCGACGATCTCGGCGATCGACAGGTTTCGAGTCAGGCCCTGCTGGCCCGTCGCGCAGAACGGACAGGCCATGCCGCATCCGGCCTGACTCGAGACGCAGGCCGTCACCCGGTCGGGGTAGCCCATCAAGACGCTCTCGACCAGCGCGCCGTCGTGCAGGCGCCACAGTGTCTTGCGGGTCGCGCCGTCGTCGCAGGCCAGCTCGCGGACCGGGGTGAGCAGCGTCGGGAGCAGATCGTCGGTGAGCCGGGCCCGGGTGGCGGCCGGCAGGTCGGTCATCGCCTCGACGTCGCGCACGAGACGGCCGAAGTAGTGGGTCGAGATCTGCTTGGCCCGGAAGGCGGGCTCGCCGAGCGTGGTCACGGCCTGCTTGCGGGCGGCCAGATCGAGGTCGGCGAGGTGCCGCGGGGGCATCGTGGGCCGGCGGCGGGTGGTCACAGCGTCGGGCTGGTCGGGGCTGGTCGGGATGACCGGAAGAATCGTCATGGCGTATCCAGTCTCCCACGGCCACGCAGTCGGTCTCGCATAGCTAGTTCGCCGCGATCAGGGCGAACAGGACATAGGCCGTCGGCACCGCGAACAGGATCGAGTCGAGACGGTCCATCACGCCGCCGTGCCCGGGAAGCAGGTTGCTCATGTCCTTGACCCCGAGGTCGCGCTTGAGCATCGACTCGGCGAGGTCGCCGATCACCGCCACGATCGAGATCACGGCGCCGAACAGCAGGCCCCAGTAGGCCGGGATGTCGAGCAGGAAATAGAGCAGAAGGGCGCTGCCGATGGCGGAGGCCGAGATCGAGCCGGCGAAGCCTTCCCAGGTCTTGCCAGGGCTGATGCTGGGCGCCATCTTGTGCTTGCCGAGGAAGACGCCGGCCGCGTAGCCGCCGGTGTCGGAGAGCACCACCGCGAACAGCGTGCAGAGCACCCGCCAGCTGTGCGTGTGCTGGTCCGGACCGGACAAGACGAGCAGAACGGCAAAGCTGAGCAGGAACGGGACGTAGATCGCCGTCAGCACGCTCGCCGTGAAGTCGCGCTTGAACGCGGCCGCGCCGTCGGCGATCCGCCAGATCACGGACGCGAGCAGGGTGACCGCCAGCCCGAGCAGCAGAGCGTCGGGCCCGTCGAACCAGGCGAGGCCGATCATCAGGACGGTGCCGCCGAGCAGCGGGATCAGCGGGGCGTCGGCGCCGCTCTTCTTGAGCGCCTGGACCATCTCCCAGACCCCGACGCCGGCCGCGGCGGCGATCACGGCGAGAAACGCCTTCGGGTAGACCAGCAGCGAGGCGAGCACGACCAGGATGAGGCTGACCCCGACCGCGATCGCGGCGGGCAGGTTGCGCCCGGCCCGGCTGCCCTTGGGCTTGCCGCTTGCCCGGCGCCGGCCCCGGCGCTGGCCTTTGTCGGGAGAGTTGGACTCGTCAGGGTTGGACTCGTCACTCACAGCCGGCTCCGGGGTCGTCGTCTCGGCGGCCGGAGCCGCCGGCTCGTCCGCATGCCAGGTCGGGACGGCGACCTCGGGCGCACCGTACGAATACGGCGCCGGCACGCCCGTGTCGTCGCCGGAAGCCCGCCCGGCCCGCGGATCGAGGTAGGACATCAGACCTCGAGGAGCTCGGTTTCCTTGTGCTTGACGAGCTCGTCGACCGCCGACACGTATTTGTGCGTCGTGTCGTCGAGCTCCTTCTCGGCGCGGCGGCCGTCGTCCTCGCCCGTCCCGCCGTCCTTGACCAGCTTGTCGATCTGCTCCTTGGCCCGGCGGCGGATGTTACGGATGGCCACGCGGCCCTCCTCCGCCTTCGACCGCGCCACCTTGATCATGTCGCGGCGGCGCTCCTCGGTCATCTGCGGCAGGTGGATGCGCAGCTGGCTGCCCTCGTTGTTGGGGTTGACCCCGAGGTCTGAGTCGCGGATCGCGCGCTCGATGGCGCCGAGCTGGGAGGCGTCGTAGGGCTTCACGATCACCATGCGCGGCTCCGGGACGCCGACCGAGGCCATCTGCGTCACCGGCGTGGGAGCGCCGTAGTAGTCGACCATGATCTTGGAGAACATCGCCGGGGTCGCACGACCGGTGCGGATCGCGGCGAACTCCTCCTTGGCGTGCTCGACCGCGCTCTCCATCTTTTCTTCGGCCTCGAAGAGGGTTTCGTCGATCACCTGCTCTTCTCGCCTCCTTGGCTCTATGTGTACTGCGGGGATTGGAAGGGCTCAGGCGGTGATCAAAGTACCGATCTTCTCGCCGCTGACGGCGCGGACGATGGTGTCGTCACCCTCGGCACCGAAGACGAGCATCGGCAGGTTGTTTTCCTCGCACAGGCTGAACGCGGCCTGGTCGGCCACCTTCAGGCCCCGCTGCAGCAACTCCTGGAACGTGGCCCGCTCGAGCTTCTGCGCGGTCGGGTCGACCCGGGGGTCGGCCGTGTAGACGCCGTCGACACCGTTCTTGCTCATCAGCACGATGTCGGCGTGGATCTCCAGCGCGCGCTGGGCGGTCACCGTGTCGGTGGAGAAGTAAGGCATGCCGGCGCCGGCTCCGAAGATCACGGCGCGCCCCTTCTCGAGGTGGCGGATCGCGCGAAGAGGGATATAAGGCTCGGCGACCTGAGCCATGTTGATGGCGGTCTGCACCCGCGTCTCGACGCCTTCCTTCTCGAGGAAGTCCTGCAGGGCGAGCGCGTTCATCACGGTGCCGAGCATGCCCATGTAGTCGGCGCGGTTGCGGTCCATGCCGCGCTTCTGCAGCTCGGCGCCGCGGAAGAAGTTGCCGCCGCCGACCACGACCGCGACCTGGATGCCCCGGCGGATCACGGTGGCGATCTGGCGGGCCAGGCCCTGTACGACGTCGGGGTCGACCCCGACCGCACCGCCGCCGAACACCTCGCCGGAGAGCTTGAGCACGACCCGACGGGGCCGCAGCGAAGCGGGAGCCGGATCGTCGATCGCCACTGCCTGCTCGGTCACCATCGTCATGCGGGCCGCCTTTCCCTTCGCGTTCTGCAGAGAGACCTTATGTGACGGGGAGGCCGGGCGCAGAATCGCGTTCCCGACCTCCCGTGCCCCGAAGCTGACGCTTCTTACTCCTGGCCGACCTCGAACCGGACGAACCGGGTGATCTGCAGCCCGGCGTCCTCGGCCACCTGCTTGACGGACTTCTTGTTGTCGATGACCGACGACTGCTCGAGGAGCACGAAGTCCTTGAAGAAGGAGTTCACGCGACCCTCGATGATCTTGGGCAGGGCCTTCTCGGGCTTGCCCTCCTCCTTGGCGGTCTCCTCGGCGATCCGGCGCTCGGACTCGACGACCTCGGCCGGAACCTCCTCGCGGACCAGGTACCTCGGGCGCATCGCGGCGATCTGCATGCCGATGCCGCGGGCGTCGTCGTCGGCCGCCTCGTCCGACTTGCCGGTGTACTGCACCAGGACGCCGACCTGCGGCGGCAGGTCCTGCGCCTTGCGGTGCAGGTAGACCGCGACGGTGCCGTCGACGACCACGAAACGGTTGAGAACGATCTTCTCGCCGATCTTGGCGCTGTATTCCTGGATCGTGTCCGCGACCGTCTTGCCGTCGGGCAGGGTCGCGGCCGACAGGGCGGCGGCGTCGGCGATGTTGTTCTGCGCGCCGAACTCGACCAGCCGCTGGCCCAGCGCGACGAAGTCGGTGGTCTTGGCGACGAAGTCGGTCTCGCAGTTGAGCTCGAGCAGCGCGTTGCCGAAGTGGCTCACGATGCCGTTGGCGGCGGTGCGGCCGGCCCGCTTGCCGACGTCCTTCGCGCCCTTGATGCGGAGGAACTCGACGGCCTTCTCGAAGTCGCCGTCGGCCTCGTCGAGCGCCTTCTTGCAGTCCATCATGCCGGCACCGGTCAGATCGCGGAGCTTCTTGACGTCCGCGGCGGTGTAGTTAGCCATGACTCTCTCTCGATGTCAGTTCAGGGTCCCGGCCGCCGCACGTTGTCCGCGCGGCGGCCGGACACACCTGGTGGGCGCTTATTCGGCCGGCGCGGTCTCGGCGGCGACAGGCTCGGCGGCGACAGGCTCGGCCGGCACAGTGACAGCCTCGGCCGGCGCGGCAACAGCCTCGGCCGGCGCGGCGGCCGGGGCGGCCTCGGTCTCGTCGGTCTTCTTCTCGGCACCCTCGTAGAGGTCGCGCTCCCACTCGGGCAGCGGCTCGCCGGCGGCGACGGTGCCCGGCTCGGGCTTGGTGTCGACGTCACCGCGGTTGCGGCCGGACCGGGCGATGAGACCGTCGGCGACCGCGCTGGCGACGACCCGGGTCAGCAGCTCGGCCGACCGGATGGCGTCGTCGTTGCCCGGGATCGGGAAGTCGACCTCGTCCGGGTCGCAGTTGGTGTCGAGCACGGCGATGACCGGGATGCCCAGCTTGCGGGCCTCGTCGACCGCGATGTGCTCCTTCTTGGTGTCGACGACCCAGATCGCCGACGGCACCTTCGTCATGTCCCGCAGACCACCGAGGGTCTTGGTGAGCTTGATCTTCTCGCGGGAGAGCTGAAGGGTCTCCTTCTTGGTGTACCCGGCGGCGGTGCCGCTCAGGTCGCCCAGAGCCTCGAGCTCCTTCATCCGCTGCAGCCGCTTGTAAACGGTCTGGAAGTTGGTGAGCATGCCGCCCAGCCAGCGGTGGTTGACATACGGCTGGCCGACGCGGGTGGCCTGCTCGGCGATCGCTTCCTGCGCCTGCTTCTTGGTGCCGACGAAGAGGATGTGGCCACCCTCGGCGACGGTGTCCCGCACGTACGCGTAGGCCTTCTCGATGTACTCGAGGGTCTGGCGCAGGTCGATGATGTAGATGCCGTTACGCTCAGTGAAGATGTAGCGCTTCATCTTCGGGTTCCAGCGCCGGGTCTGGTGCCCGAAGTGGACACCGCTCTCCAGCAGCTGACGCATGGTCACTACGGCCATGGTGATGTGCTCCTATGGATCCCTGGTTGTCACGCTCACCGGCGGTGGGCGTCCTGGTGCCCGGTCGCCGGCCGCAGTCGGACCCGAAAAGATCGAGACCAGGGAGGGCCGTCGCTGCCGATCTCCGGAAGCGGATCTGGCAGAGGGCACGCGAGGTCGACCGCACGAGGCGGTCGCCGAAGCCAGCATACGCCAAGCCGCGAATCACCCCGTGTCGCCCCTGGTCGCGCCGGCGGCGTACGGATTAAGGGGTTTTTGTCGTTTTTGTCATGCGACCGCCAAGCCGGCGGCGAGCAACAGGAGAAGGCCCGCCGGAAGATAGGCGACCGGCGGCCGCAACCAGGCCTCGCGGTTGAGCGGACGGTTGCCGGCCACCGCGAACAGGCCGATGCCGGTGAGCGCGAAACCCAGCGTGAGCAGCACCGACGGCACGATGTTGCGGGCCGACGGGGTGCCGGTGAAGGTCGCCTGCAGAAGCAACCGGACGACCGGGATCATCAGCACGACCATGCCGACCGCGACGACGAACGACGATGCCGTGCGCCGGGTGTGGTAAACGCTGTCGGCCGGGCGCGGCTGAGCGACAACCGGCGGGACCAGGCTGGTCGGCTCGGCGATCGGCGCCTCCCTCCGGGCCGGAGCCTCCGGAGCGCCGGTCGGGCGGACCGTCGGGTATTCCGGGCCCCGCACCGGGATGCGGCCGCCCTGCTCATAGCTCTCGGACGGCAGAGAGTGACTGCCGGTCGTGGTCAGCGGGTCGGTCAGAGGGTAGCCCGACGGGCGCTGCTCGGGCAGCCGGAAGGCGCCGCTCGGGCGCTCGTGAATGCCGGAGTCGTAAGCGCCGCCGCTGCTCCCGGTCGCACCCCCGACGGCATGGGAGCCGGAAACGTCGGAATCGGCGGAACGGGCGTACTGACTACCGGTGTACCAACTTGGCTCGGAGTCGTCGGCGTAACGGTGTCCATCCACGATCTCGCACCGTAGGTGACCACGGACTCCCTGGCTACCGCTGGGGCCATAACACACCAGAAGGGTTACTAGGCGAGTTTCCACAATCGCGCTGTGTCGATTTTCGGGGTATCGGACCGCTATCCACAGGCTGCCCCGTGGATCTCCGGGATCCGGCAGGTTGGGCGCCATGACGACGGAAAGACAGGCGGTCGGGGCCTACGGCGAGCGGGTCGCCGCGCGGCACCTGCGAGACCAAGGGCTGGTCGTGCTCGACCGCAACTGGCGATGCCCCGACGGCGAACTCGACCTGGTGCTGCGCGACGGCGACGACGTGGTCTTCTGCGAGGTCAAAACCCGGCGGGGCGAGGGCTTCGGGCCGCCGGCGGCGGCGGTCACGGCCGATAAGGTACGCCGTTTGCGCCGTCTCGGCGCGCTCTGGCTGGCCCAGACCGGAGTGCGCCCGCATGCGATGCGTTTCGACGTGGTCGAGGTACTGCCGCAGCGGCGGGGTGGCCCGCAGGTGCGGCACATACGCGGGGCGTTCTGATGAGCTGCGCCCGCGTGCTGTGCGTCGGGCTGGTGGAGGTCGCCGGTACCGCCGGTTCGGCGGTGGCGCGATGAGCTACGCCCGCGTGCTCTGCGTCGGGCTGGTCGGGGTCGCCGGTACCGCCGGTTCGGCGGTGGCGCGATGAGCTACGCCCGCGTGCTCTGCGTCGGGCTGGTCGGGGTCGCCGGGCATGTCGTCGAGGTGGAGGCTGATCTGTCGGCCGGTCTGCCCGCGGTGCTGCTCACCGGGTTGCCCGACACCGCGTTGCACGAAGCCCGCGACCGGGTGCGGGCCGCGGTGGTCAACTCCGGTGAGACCTGGCCCAACCGCCGGATGACGGTCAACCTGCTCCCGGCCGCCCTGCCCAAGCACGGCAGCTCCTTCGATCTGGCGATCGCCACGGCGATGCTGGCGAGCGCCGGTGAGCTGCCGCCGGCACCCCTCGAAGGGGTGGTGCTGCTGGGCGAGCTGGGCCTCGACGGCACGGTCCGCCCGGTCCGCGGCGTGTTGCCGATGGTCGCCGCGGCCGCGCGGGCCGGACTGACAAGAGTGATCGTCCCGCTGGGCAACGCCAGTGAGGCGACCGTCGTCCCCGGGTTGACCGTGCGGGCGGTCGACTCGCTCCGTGGGCTCATCAATTTCGTACGCGGCACCGCGCCCCTCCTCGACCCGCCGCCGCCCGGGCCGTCGCCGGCGCACGCCGGCCCCGATCTGGCCGATGTCGCGGGGCAGGAGCTGGGGCGCTACGGCCTCGAAGTGGCGGCGGCCGGCGGGCACCACCTGGCCCTTTTCGGACCGCCGGGCGCGGGTAAGACGATGCTCGCCGAGCGCCTGCCGTCGATCCTCCCCGAGCTCGACGACGACGCGGCGCTCGAGGTCACCGCCCTGCACTCGATCGCCGGAATGCTGCCGTCATCGGGCCGGCTGATCCGCCGGCCGCCTTTTCAAGCGCCGCACCACACCGCAAGCTCGGCCGCCCTCGTCGGTGGGGGAACCGGGCTCGCGCAGCCCGGCGCGTTGTCCCTGGCCCACCGTGGTGTGCTCTTTCTCGACGAAGCGCCGGAAATCGCGCGGGCCACTCTGCAGGCGCTGAGGCAGCCGCTGGAGAGCGGGCGGATAGTGCTCGCCCGGGCCCGCGGCACCACTGAGTTCCCGGCCCAGGTGCAACTCGTGATCGCAGCCAACCCCTGCCCCTGCGCGGCGGCCGCCGGCGATCAATATTGCACCTGCGCGCCGACTGCCCGGCGCCGCTACATGTCCCGGCTCTCCGGCCCTCTGCTCGACCGGATCGACATCCGCGTCACCCTGCGGCCGCTCACCGCGGCACAGCTGATCACCACATCGGCGCCGGCGATCCCCTCGGCCGACGTGGCCAAGCGGGTGGCCCAGGCGCGGGCGGCCGCTACGGCCCGATGGGATCGGGTAAACGCCACCGTCTCGGGACCGACCCTCCGGCAACCGCCGTGGCGCCTGCCCGCGACCGACACGGCCGGGCTCCGCACGGCGGTCGACCGAGGAATCTTGTCGGCGCGCGGCTTCGACCGAGTACTACGGCTCGCGTGGACCATCGCCGACCTCGACGGACGCGAGCGGCCCTGCCGTAACGAGGTCGACGAGGCGATCCAACTACGAATGGGAGATTCCGGTGGCACCGGGAACTGACGACGACCGGGCGGCGCGGGTCGCACTGACGACGGTGGCCGAGCCGGGCAACCGGACCGTGTGGGCGATGGTTCAGGAGGTGGGCGCCCCGGCGACGCTGGAGCGGCTCCTGCGGGGCGGCGCCCCGACGGCGGCCCTGCGGGCGGCGGTCCGAACCCGGTTCCAGGGCGTCGATCCACGCAGAATGGCCGAGGAGACTCTGCTGCGGGCCGAGCGGCTGGGCGCCCGGATCGTGGTGCCGGCGGACGACGAGTGGCCGTCCCGGGTCGACGAGCTGTCCACGCTCGAACTGGACGCGGCGGGGACGATCAATCAGGGCGTACGGCCTCCGCTCTGCTTCTGGGTCCGCGGCGCGGGCCGCCTCGACCACTGGCTGGACCGCTCGGTGGCGATCGTCGGCGCTCGCGCGGCCACCGACTACGGGCGGCACGTCGCGACCGATCTCGCCTACGGCGTGGCATCGGCCGGGTGGACCGTCGTCTCGGGTGGTGCGTTCGGGATCGACGCGGCCTCTCATCTCGGTGCGCTGGCCGCCGAGGGGCGGACGATCGCGGTCCTGGCCTGCGGGGTCGACCGGCCCTACCCGGCCGGCAACGCGGCGATGTTCGAGCGGATCGCCGAATCCGGCCTCCTGATCAGCGAGTGGCCACCCGGTTCGGAGCCGCAGAAGCACCGCTTCCTCATCCGCAACCGGGTGATCGCGGCCGCCACGGCAGGCACTGTGCTGGTGGAGGCGGCGGCTCGCAGCGGGGCGAGCCAGACGATGAACCGGGTGCTCGCGCTCAACCGGCCGGCCATGGTCGTGCCGGGGTCGGTCACCTCGGCGATGTCGGTCGGGTGCCACGAGCTGCTGCGCAACCATCCGGACGCGACGCTGGTCACCGAGGCCGCGCACGTACTGGAGGCGGTCGGGCAGATCGGCGAGTACTGGGCGGAGCCGGTACGCGGGCCGGCCCGCCCACGCGACCAGCTCGACGAGGAGTCGGCGCTCGTACTGGAGGCGGTGCCGCACAAAGGGACGATCGCACCGGAGGAGTTGGCGGTGCGGGCTGGGCTGGCCATTCGTACGGTGCTGCGGCGGTTGTCGCTGCTTGAGCTGGCCGGATTGGTCGAGCGCCGCGAAGGCGGGGTGACCCTCGTGAAATAGCGTCGATTAAACGGCGCCAGTTTGGCTCCGCGTGGCACTAACGGCAACGGTTTTGATGCCGGCGGTTAGCGGCCGCAGTTTAGGTAGCGTTTGGGTAGTGGTTTCACCGGTCTTGGCTTTCGGCCGGCGCACTGATTCACCACGCTGGTTTCGGCATCGTCCGGCGCTGGAATGACTCAGGCGCGACCGGTGGGGTCGCGCCTGGTCCTCGGTGCCTGGTTCCGCGGTGCTGGTCAGTCCTCGGAGTCGTCCAGGTCACGGCGGTGGACTTTCATCCACGCCTCGACGTCGTCGGCCGCCCACACCTTGCCCTGCGCCAAGTCGGCGAGCGGCTTCGGGAAGTCGGCACGGCTGGTGATCTGGTATGCCCGTTGACGACTGACCCCGCCCAGGCGGATGCGAATCTCGTGCGCGCCCATGAGCCGGATCGGTTTCACTGCCACATGATCGACCGTAGGCGTGAGACTATTAGTCAATCGCAAAGTTGATAGGAGACATCTAGTCACTAGTCATCTATGATGGTCGCATGACTAGGCGTCGCGTGCCTATACGGCCAGTCCCCATCGGTCCTGCACACCGGCGTGACTGGCGGAAGTTCTGGCGACGATGCAGTTGCGGTCTGCCCGTTCCTTGCGTCGATCGCCGACTCGCCGCCATGACAACTCATCCCCTCCCCCCGGCCCGCCCGCCACAACCGGGGGGGGGCCACAAAAACCGCGGCCGGGGGGGGCCCCGGCCCCGCCCGGGGGGCGGC
>NZ_JBFBAD010000113.1:0-31915 GCF_040682075.1 Actinoplanes sp. NPDC051411
TTTTCCGGTTTCCCGCATCCACCGGGCGGCGGTTGTCCACCCCCGCCGCCGTTCCCGTGCCCGGCACTCCCGCGCTTTTACTTGACATCACGCCGTCATGGGGGGCACATCGGCGTGATCGTCCCCGGGGTTTCCGGCGCGGGGGCGGCCGCTAACTACGGGGGCGGCGGCCGCCGGCCGGGGCGTTCAGGGTCTCCAGCGTCCAGGCGTCGATGCGGCGCAGGGCCGCCCGGCAGGTGGCGCCAACGGCGCCGATGTCGAGGCGCGGCATAATCCGCTCCCTTCACTCGGTGTCGTCATCTGAAGACCCAGGACCACGTTGTCCCGGGCGTTTTCCACGGTGACACCCCGAAGGTCCATGATCCGTGAATACGCAGAGTGGCATTCGCCACCACTTTTTGATCTTGACCCGTTCGGGCGACCCCGCGGTCGTGGGGATCCTCAGTACAGCTTTAAGAATTGCTTAAATCCCCGACCTCACCGGCCGTCACATCGCGTCCCCCGGCGCCGACGGAAAGTGCGCCGGCGGGACTCGTTTGAACTGTTCCCGGACGACTTGCGTACTCTCCGCCGAGGAAACACCCCGGCCTCGCCCGGCACCGCGGCCGACCCACGGTCACGACGGCGGCGCAAGGCCGGACAACGCGCCCGCCGGGGGTGGTGGCGCGGTGTGCAAATACGTGGTTAACCTTCCACATCCATCGCTGTCGGCGCGGCGGATGTGGCCTGGCAACCGGGGGGTTCCAGGGCTGGGGGACGCTCACTGGAGGACGGGGGCATGATGCGGCGGACGGACTCACCGGACAGCCGCGCGCACGCCCGCGGGGTCGCCGCATGAGCTTCGAGGACGACGAATACTGGGACGACGAATACGATCCGTACTCGCTGGTGCCCAACGCCGCCGTCGTCCAGGAAAAGAAGTACGAGCGGCGCACGGCACCCGACCCGGTCATCCCGACCCGGCGCCGCGACGACGAGGACGCCCCGGTCGACGAACTCGCCGCCCGGCGGGCCAAGCGGGCGCCCTTCGACGCGCAGCGGCCCAGCTGGCTCGACGACCCCGACTTCGTGCCGATCGACACGTCCCGGCCCAACCTGGCCGGCGACGCGTACGGCGACGTCGACTTCAACCGGCCCGAACTGGGGGCCGACTTCGACTCCCCCGAATTCCCGATGTCGGGGCCGCGGCGCAAGGACGACCCGTACGCGGAGTTCTCCGACTATTCCGACGATATCGATCAGCCTTTCGACCATCGCGATCTGAAGGCGTACGGGCATGGGCGTACGGGCACGGTGTGGTCGAGCGAGGACGAGGAGGCGGCGCAGCAGCAGCGCCAGCCGTCCCGCCCGTCTCAGCCTTCTCAGCCTTCTCGGCCTTCTCAGCCCGACCGGCGGCAGCGTCCCCGGGTGGCCGAATATGACTACGACTGGTCTCCGGAGGATGACGCGCGGCGCGCGCCCGAGGTACGCCGGGACCGCCGTCCCGACGAGCGCGTGGGCCGTCCTGACGAGCGCGTGGGCCGTCCTGACGAGCGTGTGGGCCGTCCTGACGAGCGTGTGGCGCGCGCCGACGAGCGGGTGGGCCGGCCTGATGGCCGTGTGGCTCGACCTGATGATCGCGTGGCCCGACCCGGGGATCGCGTAGCCCGACCCGGGGATCGCGTGGCCCGACCTGATGATCGCGTGGCCCGGCCCGATGATCGCGTGGCCCGGCCCGATGATCGCGTGGCTCGCATCGACGAGCGTCGCGGGCGTGACGAGCGGCCCGGGACCGGTGAACGGCGCCGGAGCCCCGGTGACGACGAGCGACGCGGCACGGACGAGCGGATCGCCCGGGTCGACGAGCGGCGAGGCCGCCGCACAAGCGGAGACCCCGGCCTGCCGGACGAGCACCGTGGCGGCCCGGCCCGACGACCCGACGACCGGCGCGGACGCCCCGAGGAGCAGGTAGCGCAACCCGACGAGCGCCGGACCCGCCCGGCCGAGCGGCGGGGACGCCCCGACGACCCGGCCGCGCGCATCGACGAGCAGGCCCGGCCGAGCGCACCAGGAGACCTTCGCGGGCGGCCCGGCGATCCGAAGGCTCGCCCCGGCGTGGGCCGTGCGCGGCCCCAGCAGCCCGGTGTCGCCCAGCCCGGTGTTGCCGAGCATCCCGGTGTCGCCCAGCAGCCCGGTGTCGCCCAGCAGCCCGGTGTCGCCCAGCAGCCCGGTGTCGCCCAGCAGCCCGGTGGTGGCCCGGACGCCCGTCCTCTCCGGTCCGGCGAGCAGGCCGCGCGGGTGGCACAGCAGCAGCCGGGCGTTCGTCCCGAGGCCGGCCCTGGGCAACCGGTCGAGCAGCAGGTCGCACGGCCGGAGGCAGAATCCGGCGACAAACACCCGAAGGGCGGCGAGAAGCGGGGTTGGCTCCGGTTCGGCCGCGGCAAGAAGGGCGAGCAGGCCCCCGCCCAGCCGCCCGAGGCCCCGGCCGAGGAGTGGGCCCCGGACCCGCGCGGCCAGGTCGCCGAGGGCCGTGCCCAGGTCCCCGAGTACGACCTCGACTTCCAGCCCGTAGACGGCAACGGCACCACCTGGGCCAGCGCCGCCACCGGCGAATGGGCCCAGGCCGACGGCGGCAACCAGCAGTGGGCTGCCGACGACTCGCCGTGGGCACCCGCGGCCGACGGCCAGTGGACCGAAGGCGAACCCACCGACGGCCAGTGGCCCCCCGCCGCGGCAACTGACAGCCAGTGGGCCGAAGGCCAAAGCGCCGACGGCCAGTGGGCGGCCGGCGAAACGGTTGAGGGCCAGTGGACCGGCGCCGCAACGACCGACGGCCAGTGGGTTCCGGCCGAGACCACCGAAAACCAGCGGGCTACCTCCCGCGCGGACGAGAATTCGGAAACCCGCCACAGCCCCGCCCCCGACGGAGACGCACCCCGGGTAGTCGCCAAGGCCACCCCGCCAACGCAGCCCCGCGTCATCAGCAAGGCGACCCCGCCCGCCCGGCCCCGCGTCGTCAAGAAGTCCGAACCCACCGGGACCCCCCGCGTCGTGGGCACCAGCCAGCCGACCCCGGCGGCCCGCGTGGTCGCGCCCCCATCGGTGCCGGCTGTTCCAACCAACGACTCCCCCACCCAGCGCCCGGACACCGACCGCACCCCTGGCACACCCCCGCCCGGCACCCAACCGGCCGCAGCCACCGCAGCGCCCGACCACACCGGCGGCCCAACCGCCACGGTCCCCGGCCGGGCCGGCACCCGCCAGACCTCACCGGGATCAGCCCCGGCGCAGGCCTACCCCGCTCAACAAGGCCAGACCGGTCAGCCCAGTCAGACCGGTCAGACCGCCGGAGCGGGCCAGCCCCTGTATCCGGGCCAGCCTGGCCACCCGAACCAGGCCGCCCAAGCGGGGCCGCCCGGCTATGCGACCAAGCCCGCCCAGGCGACCCAGCCCGGCTACCCGAGCCCGGCCGGCCAGACCGGGCAACCTGGCTTCGCGACCCCGCCCAGCCAAGCCGGACAGCCCGGTCACCCGGCCCAGCCCGGCCACCCCAGCTCCGCCGGCCAGAACGAACAACCTGGCTACGCGACCCCGCCCAGCCAGGCCGGACAGCCCGGTTACCCCGCCCAGCCGGGACAGCCCGGGTACCCCAGCCCCGCCGGCCAAACCGGACAACCTGGCTACGCGACCCCGCCCAGCCAGGCCGGACAGCCCGGTCACCCCGCCCAGCCGGGACAGCCCGGCCACCCGAGCCAGACCGGACAGGCCGGTTACCCGACTCAACCTGGCCAGCCAGGGCAGAACGCCCATCCGAGTCCGGCCGGCCAGCCCGGCGCCCAGAGGCAGGCCGCCCAGGCTGGGCAGTCGGGCTACCCGACTCAGCCCGGCCAGGCACCCCAATCCGGTCACCAGCTTCAGCCGGGCCACCCGGGTTACCCGGCTCAATCTGGCCAAGCCACCCAATCCGGCTATTCACCGCAGGGCGGCCAAGCAGGTCAGCACGGCTATCCGGCACCCGGCCAGATGGGCTTTCCGGGCCAACCCGGGCAAGCGGCTCAGCCCGGACAAACCGGTCAGCAGGGGCAGGCCGCCCGAGCCGACTACTCGAACCAGCCGGCGCAACCGGGACAGCACGGCTATCCGGCTCAGCCTGGCCAGACTGGTCAAGGCGCCGGGCCGGGTCGGGCGGCACCGGCGGGGCAGAGCGGCTATCAGGGGCAACCCGCTCAACCGCAGGCCGGACAGCCGGGCGGCGGAAGCGTGCCGGGCCAGCCGGTTCAGCCTGGCTACCCGGTGCAGCCCGGGGTCGCGGCGCGTAACGATTACCCGGACCAGGCGGGCTATCCGAATCAGCCCGGCCAAGTGGGTCCCGCCCAGCCGTCGCAACCCCGCCAGGCCGGACAGGAAGCGCAATCAGGCCACCCGCAGCACATCGGCCAGACCGGTCAGCCTGGGTATCCGGCCGCCTTCGCTCAGCCGGCGCAGGCAGCGCAACCGGCGCGGCCCGACCATGCCGCTCCGGTGGGACAGGCGGGGCACGGTTTGCCGGGCTACGCGGTTCAGCCGGGCCAGCCGGGCTGGTCGCCGCAGGCACCGGGCGGGCAGCAAGGCGTTCCCGGGGCGGCTTCCGAGGCCGAAGCCCGGATGACGCAACGACCGATGCCCACGCCCGGCGAAAGCGGAAGCTTCACCCGGCCTGGCCAAGGGCCCATGCCCACCCCCGCAGAAAGCGGAAGCTTCACCGCACCCGGCCAACGGCCCATGCCCGCGCCTGCAGAAAGCGGTTCTTTCACCGCACCCGGCCAACGACCGATGCCCGCGCCTGGGGAAAGTGGCAGCTTCGCCGGTCCAGGCCAACGGCCCATGCCTGCCCCCGGAGAGAGTGGCAGCTTCGCCGGGCCGGGTGAGGGGACGCGTTCGCGGCGTAGTCCGCGGACGGCGCACGTCACGCTGTCCCAGGACGGCGGGCCCTGGTCGATGGTGCCGGACGACGCGCCGCCGGCCGCGGTGCCGATCTCCGGGCTGAGCCGGCCGATCTCCCCCGCGCCCGCGCCGAGCGAAGGGCGGCCGGCTGCCGCGCCGCAGGGCCCGTTCGACGGACATCCTGCTCCGGCCACGACGGTGGTTCCTCCGACTCCCGGGCAGCCGGGCGATGGGCGAATCGCGGCCCCCGGGGACGCCTCCGTTGTCCGCGCGGCGGCCGATGTCCGGCCCGTTGTTTCTGCGCCGGCGGATGGGCAATCGACTCCGCCGGATCCGAACGAGGCTACGGCCGCCAACGTCCGCCCGGTTGTTCCGGATGGCCGCAAGACGACGGCGTCCGGAGACGCGGACCCGACCGACGTCACGGCGGCCGGCACTCCTGCTTCGCGGCCGACCGACGAGGCTCGGCCGGGAATCCTGGCGCCTCGGGACGGACGGCAGACCGCGCCGGGCGACCCGCGGCTGGTTACGCCCGTTGCGCCGGGGACGGACAGCCACCGTGGTGCCGCGCCGGAGGTCGAGAACGCGGCGCGCGGGGCTCACGCGCTGCCGACCGGGGAATGGCCGGTCGCGCCCAGGCGGCGGCCGGGCGACGTCGGTTCGGTGGGTCGGGGTGAGCCTGGTGCGCATCAGGCGCCCGGTCAGGTCTCGCCCGGGGCGGGCGTTGACGCGGCGGGATCGGAAGGTCCGGGGACGGCTTGGGCGCCTCCGGCCCAGCAGCCTTGGGGGCCGCGGGCCGGCGCCGGCTATCCGAGTACGCCCACGGGCGGAAGCGGGTGGGCGGCTCAGGAGCAGGCGGTCGAGGAACGCCCGGACGCCGCGCAGGGTGGTTCGGATCCGGGGCATGCCGGTCCGGCGGTCCGGACGCCAGCCGCAGGTCAGGAGGGTGCTGCCGCCTGGCAGCAGGGTGCCGAGCAACCGCAGGCTTCCAACCCGAGCGCCGGTCAGGGTGGCGCGGCGACCTCGGCCGCCGCCTGGCAGCAGGGCGTCACACAGCCGACCGCCTCGAAGGACGCCGCAGCTCAAGCCGACAGTCCCGCACGACCCGCCACGCCGCAGGACGCCGGAACCCAAGGCGCCAGCCCCGCGGCCGGCACCCAACCGGCCCCCGGGACGCAGAACGCCAACCCCGCACCGCCGGCAGCGCCACCGGGCGCCGGAGAGGACTCGGGTGGCGGTCAGGCGGGGGCTGGACGGCCGGCCTCGGGGCAGCACGCGGAAGCGCAAGGGGCCGGGGTTGAGCTGCCGATCCTGCCGCTCGACGGTCAGATTTCAGCAGAAGCAGAAGCAGAACCAGGAGCAGGTGCGGGGGCGGACCGCGGCGAGGACGGCTGGCAGGGGCGGGGCCCCGGGGCGGCCGCCGGGCGGCCGATGTCGCTCGGCGATACGCTGCCGATCGTTTCGCCTGGAGGGCGGCAGGCGCCCGGCCGGGCTCAGCCGCAGGATGGGCCGCGCGACGGCGGGGCCGAAGCGCAGCGGAAACGTGACGACCGGGACGAACCGGCCGGTGAAGCGGCGGAGCGACGGCCGCAGCATCTCGGGGAGGGCGCGGACGGGCCGGCCGAGGCGGTGCCCGGTGCGCCGCGGATGGGGGCGCATGCGGCGCCGTACATGGACGCGCGCGGGGTTCTGCACAACCTGAAGCCGATCGGGCGGCTGGTGGTGACCGGGCCGGATACCGAGCCGCGGCGGGGGGACACCGAGTTCGGCAGCCTGTGGTTCGAGGCGACCGAGGAGTCGGCGAGCGAAGACGCGCAAAAGGACATCGACGACGCTGACGAGCGTACGGGAAAGGCGCCGGAGCCGGCGCTGCCTCTCGTTCCCGGACCCGAGCCGGTGCTGGCGCAAGAGGCGCCGAAGGCGGCTCGCAATGAGAAAGAGCTGACCGCGGCCGACCTGGAGGCGATCCGGTGGAGGCTCGACGGGGGCACGCTGCGTGAGGTCGTCGATGACAAGGAAGCGCTGCGTGACCTCGGCGAAAAGCTCGACGAGCCGCTGGCCGACGACGCCGACAACGTGGCGAAGGCGGGGCTGCTGAGCGTCCGGGCCGAGGTCTACCGGCTGCTCGGGGAACTCGGGATGGCCGCCGCGGCGAGCCGGCTGGCCCTGGCTCACGCGGAGTCGGCGCGGGACACCCAGTCGATGGTGATCGCGCAGGCCGAGTTGGCGCACGTGCTGCGGCTGCGAGGGGATTTCGGCGAGGCGGACCGGCTGTTCGCGAAGGCGGCGGGCGCGCCGGTGCCGGCGCCGCTGCGGAGCGTGGTGCACGAGAACGCCGGACGGTGCTGCTTCGACCAGGGGCGGTACATGGAGGCGCTCGACCACTTCGCGCGGGCGGTACGGCTGGGCCGGCCGGACGACACCGAGCTGGCGGAGCGGATCGGGGTTTGTCTCGAGGCCGTGTACATCCATGTCCTGCGGGACGGCTGGGGCCCTTATCCGCGCCTCACGGAACCGCCGGCTCCCTGAGGTGCGACTCGGTGCGGCCGCGGCCGTGCAGTTTCGCCTCGTAGAGGGCGGCGTCCGAGGCCCCCATCAGCTCCTCCGGGGTGCCGGCGTGATCGGGCAGCACCGCTATGCCGATGCTCAGGCCGGGCGGCCCGCCGGGCAGTGACGCCACCCGGGCCAGGACCGCGCGGACGTCGTCGGCGGCGCGGCGGGCGCCCTCGTCGCCGGTGCGCAGCAGCATCACGAACTCGTCGCCGCCGAGGCGGGCCACGACGTCGCCGTCGCCCTGCGCCACCTGTTCGAGGGAGGTGGCGACCGCCTGGAGGGCCTGGTCGCCGACCGCGTGACCCCAGGTGTCGTTGATCCCCTTGAAGTGGTCGACGTCGATCGTGATCAGGGCGACCGGCTCGCCGGTGGACCGGGACCAGGCGACCGCGCGGGCCAGTTCGACGTCGAACGAGCGGCGGTTCGCCACCCCGGTCAGGGCGTCGGCGAGGGCCTGGGTCTCCAGCACGTCGCGGAGGCGGTCGGCGCGGTCGCGCAGGCTCAGGACGATGATCGCGATGAGGGTCATGGCGACGGTCATCGACACCCAGTCGGAGGCGGCGTCACCGATCGTGGGCAGCAGCGGGAAGACGACCGACGCCTCGGTGACCGAGACGCCGGCCATGGTCAGGTAGACGACGCGGCGGCTCAGGAAGTTGGCCGAATAGAGCACCGGCCACAGATAGAACAGCTGGGCCCCGGTGCTCGCGTCCTCGGTCACCAGGTTCATGCCGGTGACCACCATGATCGCGAAGAACGGGGCGATGACCCAGAACCAGCGCGGCATCCGGTCGGGCCGGAGCCGGGCGAAGACACCGCCGACCGCGAGCACGACGCAGGTCACGCTGACCGCCACCAGGTGGGATACGGGCTGGCCGGGCACCATGAGGAACGTGATGAAGATGAACGGCGCCGCCGTCATCATCAGGTACGCGACGGCACGAGATGCTCCGTGCTGATCGCGCAACTGGTACGCCACGGTTCCCCTCCTCGGTCACCTACAAGGTCGGCGACCGCCCCGAGCACCTGAGAAATCTAGACGGGTTCCCTGACCACCTCGGCCGGCGTCACACTCCGGTCCCGGCGGGCCAGCGTGACCCCGGCGCTGGCCAGCGTGACCAGCACCAGCGCGACCACGCCCACCGTCGGCAGACGCTGGCCGAGCAGGAGGAGCCCGGCGATGGCGGCGGCCGCCGGTTCGAGACTCATCAGGATCCCGAAAACCCGGGTCGGGATGCGCCGGAGCGCATTGATCTCCAGCCCGTACGAGATGACCGACGACAGCAGCGCGACCCCGGCCGCGGCGAGCAGCAGAATCGGCCGGTGTACGACCGCGCTCGCCCCGCGGGCCCCGAACGGCAGCACGATCAGGGCCGCCACGGCCAGCGAGACGGTCAGCCCGCCGGTGCCCGGGACGAGGCCGCCGAGGTGCGCGCTGCCGACGATGTAGGCGGCCCAGCAGAGCCCGGCGATGAACGCGAGCAGCATGCCGCCGACCGGGGCCGATGAGCCGCCGTGGAGGCCCAGGAGCGCGACGCCGCCGCCCGCGAGCAGCGCCCACACCACGTCGACCCAGCGGCGGGTCTGGGCGAGAGCGAGCAGCAGCGGCCCGAGGAACTCGATCGTGACCGCGGTGCCGAGCGGAACCGTCTTCAGCGACAGATAGAAGATCAGGTTCATCCCGGACATCACGACGCCGAGCACGATCGCCGCCTGCCACGCCTGGCGCGACCACGTGCGCAGCCGCGGCCGGGTGATCAGGGCGAGGATGACCGCCGAGAGCGCGAGCCGGAGCAGGGTCACCCCGGCCGCGCCGAGGTCGTCGAAGAGATGCCGCGCGATCGCGCTGCCGACCTGCACGGAGCTGATCGAGGCGACGACGAGCAGGGGCGCGGGCACCTTCATGGTGTCAGCCTCTCCCGCCGGTGCACTCGTTACCAGGCGACGTGTGCGGCCTCACTCCGTGCGCAGAGCGACCACCGGGTCGAGGCGGCCCGCCCGCTGCGCGGGGACGACGCCGAAGAGGATGCCGACCGCGGCCGAGACGCCGAACGCGAGCGCGAGCGCCCACCACGTCACGGCGGCCGGGACCGGTGTCAGCTTGTCCACGACCACCGCGACGGTGATGCCCAGCGCCATCCCGATCACGCCGCCGATGGTGGTGAGCAGGACGGCCTCGAGCAGGAACTGGATCCCGATGTCGCGCGGCCGCGCCCCGACCGCCTTGCGCAGGCCGATCTCCTTGGTCCGCTCGCGCACCGAGACCAGCATGATGTTGGAGACGCCGACCCCGCCGACGAGCAGGCTGATGCCGGCGATCGCGGCCAGCACCCCGGTCAGTACGCCCAGGATCTGCCCGAGCACCCCGAGGATCTGCTCCTGGGTGACCGCGCTGAAGTCGGTGTCCGGGTGCCGTTTGACCAGGGTGGCGACCACCGACGCGCCGAGCTCGTCGATGGTGTCGCGGTCCGGGGCCTTGATCGCCAGGCCGTCGATGCGGCTGGTGCCGAGCAGCCGCTGGGCGGCGGTGACCGGGATGTGCACCTCGCTGTCCCGGTCGACGCCGAGGCTCTGCCCGAGGGGCGTGAACGTGCCGATCACCCGGAACCGGACGCCGCCGATGGTGATCTGGTGCCCGATCGGGTCGGTGTCCGGGAACAGCCGGCCGGCGATGCCCGCGCCGAGCACGGCCACCCGCCGGGCCGTGGTGACGTCGGTGCGGGTGAGATAGGAGCCGCGGTCGAGCGTACGGACGAAGACCTGCGGCGTGTTCTCGAGGACTCCCTGCATGCTCGCGAAGGCCGACTTGTCGCCCGCGCGTACGGTCTCGCCCGAACTGATCGTGACCGCGACCCGCGTCCGGTCCCCGACCACCCGGTCGATCGCGTCGACGTCGTCGAGCGTGAGCGGCGAGGCGGTCGGCGCGGCGCCGGCCTCCAGGCGCCCCGGCACGACGATGAGCAGGTTGGAGCCGAGGCCCTCGACCTGGCGTTCGATCAGCTGTTTGGTGCCGGTGCCGATCGAGACGAGCGCGACGACCGCACCGACGCCGATCACCACGCCGAGCATGGTGAGGATGCTGCGCAGTCGGTTGGCCCGCAGGGCGTCCAGGGCGACCCGCCACGCCTCGGCCAATCTCATGAGACCAGCCTCAAACGATCAGCCCGTCCTTCATGACGATCTGCCGGCGGGCGCGGGCGGCCACGTCGCGGTCGTGGGTGACCAGCACCACGGCGACCCCCTCGGCGTTGAGCGACTCCAGCAGGGTGAGCACCTGCTGCCCGGTGGTCGAGTCGAGGTTGCCGGTCGGCTCGTCGGCCAGCAGCACCGACGGCGACGTGATCAGCGCGCGGGCGATCGCGACCCGCTGCTGCTCGCCGCCGGACATCTGGTTGGGCCGGTGGTCGACGCGGTGGGCCAGGCCGACCCGTTCGAGCATCGCGGCCGCCCGCTCGCGGCGTTCCCGGCGGCCGGTGCCCCGGTAGACGAGCGGGAGGGCCACGTTGTCGCGGGCGGTCGTACGCGGCAGCAGGTGGAACGACTGGAAGACGAACCCGATCGTCTCGTTCCTGAGACGAGCCATGTCGGCCGGGCCCAGCGTCGACACGTCACGGCCGTCGATCAGCAGGGTGCCGCTGGTCGGCCGGTCGAGGGCGCCGAGCAGGTGCATCAGCGTCGACTTGCCGGAGCCGCTGGTGCCGACGATCGCCACGTAGTCGCCCTCGCCGACGGTCAGCGAGACGCCGCGCAGGGCGGACACGGTGACGCCGCCGAGGTCGTAGGAGCGGGCGATGTCGGTCGCGACGATCATGACGCCTTGTCGCCCTGGTGGACGCGGTCGGCGCCGGAGACGACGATCCGCTGGCCCGGGGTCAGGCCGCCGGTCACCTGGACGACGTCCTCCCCCTGCACGCCGATCGTGACCGGAACCTGCTGGTAGTGGCCGTCGCGGACGGCCCAGACCGTGTCCTTGCCGTCCGAGCTGATCACGGCCGAGACCGGGACGGTGGTCGCGTCGGTGGCTCGGCGTACCTGAAGCCGGACGACCGCGCTCATGCCGGGCCGCGGGGTCGGTGCCGTGGTGCCGTCGTCGCCGGTGCCCTTGCCCAGGTCGAGCCGCACCCGGTAGGAGACGCCGCCGGTGGCCGAGGTCGTGGGCAGCAGGTCGATCGACCGCACCACCGCCTGGTAGGTCGCGCCGGTGACCGCGTCGAACTCGACGTTCGCCGTTCCACCCGGCTTGACCAGCAGCACGTCGGTCTCGTCGACCTGGGCCGAGAGCCCGAGCCGGCCGGTGTCGACGATGGTGGCGATCGGGGTGCCGGCCGCGACGTACGCCCCGGCCGGCACGGCCGTGTCGACGCCGGCCAGGGGCGCGGCCGCCGCGGTCGGCGCGCTCCCGCCGGCCAGAAGGGAGCTCAGTGAGGGTGCGGCGCCGGCCGAGGACGGGCCGCCCAGCTGGACGACCCCGGACACCGGGGCGTGCAGTGTGAGCGCGTCGACCGCCGCCGACGCCAGGTCATAGGCCTGCTGGGCCTGCAGTTTCTGGGCCGCCGACAGCGCACCGACCGCGTCGCCGAGCGACGCCACCCCGCGCTGCACCGACCGCAGCGCCGACCCGGCCGCGTCGGAGGCGGCCGAGTACTGCTTCTGGGCCGCCTCGACCTGCTTGAGCAGCGCGGCCCGCAGCGCCGGGTCGGTGACCTTGCCGGCCGCGGTGCGGGCGTCGCCGAACGCCGACTCGGCCCGGGCGTCGGTGCGCCTGCGGGCGGCCGTGAACTCCGAGGTGCCGCCGACCGACACACCGCCGCCCCGGTCGGCCTGGTCGAGCGCCTTGGCCGCCGCCTTCTCGCGGGCCTCCACGTCGGGCGCGTCGATCACGGCCACGACCTGGCCCTTGGTCACGTGCTGGCCGGCCTCGACCCGCAGCGACGCCAGGGTGCCGGAGGCCGGGGCGCTCAGGGTCGCCGCGGCCCGGGCGGTGACCGAGCCGGACGCCTCGACGATCTCGTCGACCGTGCCCCGGCCGGCCGCGCCGACGCTCACACCCTTGGGCCCGCTGTCACAGGAAGCCGCGGTCAACACCAGCAGCAACACCGGCGCCGCGACCAGCCGGCCGCGCACGCGAGAGGGACGTCGCAACACGACGCCACTCTATGTCGCGCGGATCAGGTCCCCGGACGGCGCCCGAACACCTTGACCGTCATGCCCATCCGGCCGATGCCCCAGTAGGCCTGGGCGTCGGCCGGCAGCAGGTTGACGCAGCCGTGCGATCCGATCGACTTGTCGTGAATATAGGTCGTGGTCTGGTGGAATCCGCGGCCGCCGATGAAACGCTGCCAATAGGGAAGCCAGACGTGATACGGGTCCGACCATTCCTTCCTGGTGCGCTTGTTGATGGTGAACGTGCCGGCCGGCGTCGCGTAGCCCTTCTTGCCGGTCCGGGTGACCGTCGGCGGTCGATAGACCTTGCCGTCCTTCATCACCCAGGTCGTCTGGTGGGTGAGGTCGACGCAGAAAGTGATGCCGGTCTTCTTCGCGTTGCACGCCGCGGTGCTGGTCACGGTCAGGCGCCGGCCCACGTCATAGGTCGTCGCATCGGCCGAACCGGTGCCGGGCCTGATACCGAATCGCGCCTGGAACTTCTTGATGGCGGCGCAATCGGCGGCCGACTGCTTACCGTCGACGGTCACCGGGCCATATCCGCCGAGCTTCGCGAGATAGCCCTCGACCTGCTTCTGATATGTGCCGGTTCCGCAACTGGGCGCCGCGGCGCTCGCCGATTGCGGGGCGAACGCCGCCGCGGTAAGGCCGCCGACCAGAACAGCCAGGGCGGCCGCGCGCTTTGCTCCCACGTAACTCTCCTCATTCGCCGACGGGACCGCCGAGAGAGATCGGCGGCCACGACCGGCAGTTGAGGAGGGGGATCACATCGGCGTGGCGAAATCCTGAACCCAGTAGATGGTGCGTTCCCGGTCGCCCGCGATCGCCACTCCGACACCCATCTGGTCGAGGCTGCAATCGAGAATGTTGTGCCGGTGCTCGGGGCTGTGCATCCACCCGTCGACCACCTCATAGGCGCTGTCCACACCGCGGGCGATGTTCTCGCCGTAATGCCGCCAGTTGTATCCGGCCTCGGTCACCCGGTCGCCCGCACCCTCGCCGTTCCGCGACTCGTGCGCGAAATAGTCGTGCCGCGCCATATCCGCCGCGTGCCCGTTCGCCGCCTCGATCAGCCGCCGGTCCAGCGTCACGCTCCGGCACCCGTGCGCCCGCCGATTGCCATTGATGAGCGACAGAATCTGCTGCTGCGTCGGCGCGCTCGGGCTCTCCGAGACGTCGGCGGCGGTCACATTCCGCTTGGCCGCCGCGATCAGGCTGCCTCCGGCATCCTGACGAACCAGTGCCGGGCGGGGCTGGGCCGGTCCGGCGGCGGCTTTCTGCGGGGCGGGCTTCTGCCGTACGGCGTGGGCCGCGCCCGCCCGCAGGTGATTCGCCGAATCGCCGGCGTCCCCGGCATCGGACTGGTCCCGCACCACGGGCGCCCGGTCGGTCGTCTGCGCGTCGTCCATTCCGGATACGTCGGTCCCGGAATCGCCGACGTCATCGCCGGTATCGGCGTCATCACTGGTATCAGCATCGGCGACGTCGGAATCCCCGGAGTCGGAATTGTCGCCGAAACCCGCGAACCCGGGCAGGTCGGAGAGCGAGAACCCGGGCACGTCCGGCCATTGAGGAGTTTCCTCCGCCCCGGCCCGGGTGGCCGCGATACCACCCGCCACCAGCAGGACCGCCGCCATTCCGACCACCACCACAGGCTTACGCCGCATAACCCGGTAATCCCTTTTCGCCGCGGGCCCCCGGCCGCTCCGGGCGCCCCTGCCAGGGGTCAACGTCACAACCCGGCCACGGCAACCGGCCGGCTACGCGGGCGTCACTCCCCGGCACGGCGAGAGTCACTGCATTCCGCCCTTGATCAGGGAAAACAGACGACGGTACGGATCATGGGAGTCGCACAACCGCACAGACAAACCGGACAGTTCATCCGTTCGGGGTAGTCCAGGGAGACGGTCTTGCCGTCCCGATGGCGGTCCCCCAACATCGGATGCCGTCGCTACGTTTTCGCGGTGCGCAACCGCTATCTGGACCTGCTCCGAGCCGCGGCGATCGTACGTGTGATCGTCTACCACCTCTTCGGCTGGCCCTGGCTCTCCCTGCTGCTGCCGGCCATGGGGGTGATGTTCGCCCTCGCCGGCTCGCTGGCCGCCGCGTCGCTGGAGAAGCGTCCCGCCCGCAAGGTGGTCGTCTCCCGCCTGCGCCGCCTCCTGCCCCCGCTGTGGCTGCTCGGCCTCATCACGGTGCCGGTGATGCTGGCCGCCGGCTGGGCGAGCGAACGCAACGGCGAGCACCCCCTCGACGCGGGCCACCTGTGGCACCTCGCGTTCTGGCTCTTCCCGCTGGGCGACCCGCCGGGCAGCGACCGCGCCGCCGACCTCTGGGACCCGCTCTGGTACATCCGGGCGTACGTCTGGTTCCTGCTGCTCTCGCCGCTGATGTGGCTGGCCTACCGCAAAATCGGCTGGTTCGCGGTGGCCGCCCCGATCGTCGCGATCGTCGTCCTCGACAAGACCGGCTTCACGCTGCCCGACACCGCCGACGCGGCGATGTGGGACTTCGTCACCTTCGGCGCCTGCTGGATGGCCGGCTTCGCCCACCACGACGGCCGCCTCCGCCGGATCGGCCCCCGCACGCTCGTCTTCACCGTGCTGGTGCTCGGCCTGGCCGCGCTCTACTGGCAGCAGGGCCATCAGGGCGAGGAACACTGGGACCTCAACGACGTCCCCGAGTCCCAGGCGCTGTGGTCGATCGCGTTCGTGCTGCTCGCGCTGCGCTGGGAGCCGTCGATGACCTGGCTGCCCCGGGTCCGGCCGCTCGACCGCCTGGTCACCCTGCTGAACGCCCGCGCGGTCACCATCTACCTCTGGCACAACCTGGCCATCACCGCGGTCTGGCCGGTGCTCGGCCTGATCGCGCTGGGCGGGGTGACGTTCGACGACCTCGGCCACGGCCTGGACGGCCCGGTCGACCTGGTCGCCGCGCTGCTGCTGACACTGCTGGCGGTGCTCGCCTTCGGCTGGGCCGAGGACCTGGCGGCCAAGCGCCGCCCCCGCCTCTGGCCGACCACGGCACCAACCCTGCGCCAGACTTCGGTGCCACCGGACGAGGTCGTTCCGGCACTCGTCGGCGCGTACCCCCTCGGCGGCGGCCTGACCGCCCGGCCGGACCTTCCCCCGACGCCGAGTCTCCCCGCCGCACCGGGCCTCCCGACCGCGCCCGGCCTCTCCGCCGCGCCCTGCCATTCCGCCGCGCCCGGCCATTCCGCCTCGGCCAGCCATTCCGCCTCGCCCGGCCATTCCTCCACGGCCGGCCATCCCTCCACGCCCGGTCTCGGTTCCCGGCCCGATCTCCCCTCCGCGCCGGGTCTCGCCTTCACGCCCGGCTTCAATTCCCGGCCCGAACTGCCCTCCGCGCCCGGCCTGGCCTTCACGTCGGGCCTCGCCGACGGCCCGAGTGCAGCACCGAGCGCCGGCCCGGAACTCCCCGCCGGGCCGGCCCCCTCCAACCGGCCGAATCTCCCCGACTTCCAGGACCGCCCGACCGGGCACACGTCGGCCGCCGCGGCCATGCACCGCGAGTCGTTCCGCCGGCACGCCCCAAGATCGGTGCCCTGGGCCGCCGACCTCCCGGCACTCGACGCCGGCCCGACAGCCAGCACCGGCCCAGCCGGCATCGGCAGAGCCGGCCTCGACCCGACAGGCGGCCTCGGCCCAGCGGGCGTCGACCCAGCAGCCGACTTCGGCCCAGAAACCCTCGGCCGAGCGGCCGGCCTCGGCCCAGCAACCGCCATCGGCCCAGCCGGCATCGGCCGAGCAGCCGACATCGGCCCGACAGGCTGCCTCGGCCTGACAGGCCCCGACCCAGCAACCGCCATCGGCCCAGAGGCCCTCGGCCGAGCCGCCGACCTCAGCCCAGCAGGCGGAGGCCGCCCGGCAGGCGGAGGCCGCTCAGGCGGCGACCCCGGGGGCGCCGGCGAGCGACCGGCGGCCGGTGCGGGGTGGGCCGGCCCGAGCCACCCGGCCGGTGGCGACGGGGAGGCGGCGATCGCCGCCGCTGGACGTAGCCGCGGCGAGGACGCCGGGCGTCCGGTTGTCGCCGGGCGGCATGCCGCGGCCGAGACGCTGGACCTGAGCGGGCCGCCCGCCGAGTGGCCGCCGGCGGAGCCGGCCGGCGGCGGGGTCCCGGACTGGTTCCGGCAGCGGCACGGGGGCGCGCCAGATTCTCACCCTGAGTGAGGTAATTTCGTGATTTGTCCAGATAAGCGCCGCTAGTCTGGCGGTGTGCGGCAGTACGGACAGCTGACGGCCCCCGACGAGGCCGTGACCGCGCTCGTCTTCCGGGCCGGGACGCTGCTCTGCGCGCTCCCCCTGGACGAGGTTATCGAGACGATGCGCCCGCTCGAGACGCGACCGTTGGCCGGCACCCCGGCCTTCGTGCTCGGCATCAGCGTGCTCCGCGGCGTCCCCACGCCCGTCATCGACATCGCCCGGCTGCTCACCGGCCGCCCGGGCGACGTCGAGCGGTACGTCGCCGTCGGCACCGAGCGCGGCCCGGTCGCCCTGGCCACCGGCCCCGTGCTCGGCATCCGGGGCGCCGAGGCGGGCCCGGCCGAGACCCACCCGGCGCTGCTCGGCGCCTCACACCGGCTCGTCGCCGGGGTCGGCACGTTCGGTGCCGAGCCGCTGCTGCTGTTGCAGAGCATGCGGGCGGTGCCCGACGAGGTGTGGGAAGCGGCCGCCGCCGCGGACGCCCGATGAGCGGCGGACTCCTGGAGTTCCGGGAGCTGCTGTCGCGCTGGCTGGGCTGGACCTTCGACGACAAGGACGTCGCACAGCTCGACACCGTGCTCGGCGAGCGGGCCGCCATCACCGGGTTGAGCCGTGAGGACTATCTGGCCCGGCTCGACGGGGGTCGCTGGGACTCCGAGATCGTCGAGCTGGCCGAGCGGCTGAGCATCACCGAAACCTACTTCTTCCGGCACGGCGAGCAGTTCCGGGCGCTGCGCGAGGCCGTCCTGCCGGCGCGGATCGCGGCCCGCGAGGCGCACAAGGTGCTGCGTTTCCTCTCGGTCGCCTGCTCGTCCGGGGAGGAGGCGTACTCGCTGGCGATCGTGGGCCGGGAGGCCCGGCCGGCCCCGGAGTGGGTGGTCTCGGTGACCGGCGTCGACGCCAATCCGGCCATGCTGCGCAAGGCCGGAGGCGCCCGGTACTCCAGCTGGTCGCTTCGGGAGACGCCGCCGGAGGTACGCGGACGCTGGTTCCACTGCGACGACCGCGGTTTCCAGGTCAACGACGAGATCCGCGCGCTGGTCCGCTTCGCCCGGCACAACGTGGCCGACGACGACGGGGACCTGTGGGCGGCCGGGCAGTACGACGTGATCTTCTGCCGCAACCTGCTGATGTATCTGACCCGGCCGGTCGCGACCGAGCTGATCCGGCGGATGACCGGCGCGCTGGCGCCCGGTGGTTACCTCTTCCTCGGGCACACCGACTCGCTCGGCAGCCGGCCCGAGGGTCTCGAGGCCCAGCACGACCACCAGACCTTCTACTACCGGCGGCCCACCGTGGCCGTGGCCCCGCCTCCGCTCCCCCGGTCGGCGCCGCCGCCTGAGCCGCACCGGCCGGCGCCGCCGATGACCGAGGAGGACGCGTACGACGGGGCGATCGGGCTGTTGCGGGCCGACCGGTTCGCCGACGCGCTGGAGCTGGTGACCTCCCGGCAGCCGGGGAAGCCCCGCCCCCGGGACACGCTGCTGCACGGGGTGCTGCTGGTGCAGACCGGCCGGCTCGGCGACGCGGCGACGGTCGCGCGCGGCCTGGTCGAGGTCGACGGGCTGAACGCGGACGCCCATCAGCTGCTCGCGCTCTGCCTGGAGGGCGGCCACGCGGTCGACGACGCGATCGCCCAGTACCGGCTGGCGGCGTTCCTCGACCCGGCGTTCGCGCTGGCCCGGCTGCGGCTCGGCCAGCTCGCCCGGCGGCGCGGCGAGGACCGGCCCGCGGCGGCCGACCTGGAACGGGCCCTCGGCCTGCTGCCGCTGGAGCGGGCCGAGCGGATCACGCTGTTCGGCGGCGGCTTCGGCCGGATGGCGCTGACCTCGCTGTGCCGTTCCGAGCTCGACGCCTGCGGGGCCCACCGGTGAGGCGCATGGGCGTGGCGACGCTGAGCGGGGAGTCGCTGCTCGACGTCGGTGGCCGGATCGACCGCCTGCGCGGCGACTTCGACCGGTCGTTCACCGAGCCGGCCCGCAGCCACGACGTCGAGCACGTGGAGCTTCTCGCGGTCGGTGCGGGCGGCCGCCCGTACGCCCTGCGCCTCTCGCAGACCGCCGGTCTGCACCCCGACCGCCCGGTGACCCCACTGCCCGGACCGTTGCCGGCCCTGCTCGGGCTGGCCGGCTTCGCCGGCACCGTGGTGCCGGTCTACGACCTGGCCGCACTGCTCGGGCATCCGGGCGCCGGCCGCCCCCGCTGGCTGGTGCTGGCCGCCGGCACGCCGATGCTCGCGCTCGCCTTCCACGAGCTGCACGGGCACGTGCGGGTGGCCGCCGACGCGATCGTCACCGAGGCCACGGCCGACGGCGGCGGCTGCCTGCGCGGAATGGTCACCCTGCGCGGCGGCACCCAGCCGATCGTCGACGTGCCGGCCGCCCGGGCCCTTGTCCACTCGCTCACCGGGCACGACCCCGCCACCTCCGAGGAGATCGCACGATGATGGCCGGACGTACGTTTGGCAAGAAGCTGGCGGCCGGGTTCGGCCTGACCCTCGGGCTGACCCTGGTGATCGCGGGTACCTCGGTGGCCGCGCTGGCGTTCGTGGTCAACAGCAACAACAAGGTGATCGCGGTGGCGACCGACAATCTCGTCGGGGCGCAGCGGCTGGAGACCACGATGGAGTCGCGGATCAGCGACTACCGGGCCTACCTGCTCAACGGCCAGCAGCAATATCTGGACCTGACCAACAAGGATCGCGCCGAGTTCCTCAACCAGGTCATCTCGTTGCGGAACCTGCTCACCGACCAGCGGGCCAAGGCCCTGCTCGAGCAGCTCAGCGCGGCCGAGCAGGCGCACGCGGCGCTGCTCGCGCCGGTGGTCGAGCGGCGCAAGGCGCTCAAGTCGCTGGTCAACATCGGGCAGCTCAACGCCAAGAACGTCGGCCCGGCCCGGCAGGCGTTGCAGAACCTGACGGCGGCGCTGGTCAAACGGGTCGGCCAGATCGTCGCCTCGGACCGCTCGCTCGCGGCGTCGCGAGCCACTCTCGCGGTCGTCGCGATCGTCGTGCTGGGCCTGCTGGCGCTGATCGCCGGGGCCTGGATCTCGTGGCGGCTCAGCCGCCACCTGCGGCGCGAGGTCGGCACCGCGGTCGGGCACATCCAGAGCTCCTCGGCCGAGCTCGAGGCGGCCGCGGCCCAGCAGGCGTCGGGCGGGCGCGACCAGGCCAGCGCGATGAGCGAGATCACCACGACGATCTCCGAGCTGCTGATCACGTCGCGGCAGATCGCGGACAGCGCCCAGCGGGTGTCCAAGGTCGCCGAGGAGACGGCCGACGCGGCCCGCACCGGCGACTCGACGATCGTCCAGACACGGACCTCGATCACCGCGATCCGCACCCAGGTCGACCAGATCGTGCAGCACATGCTGGCCCTGGGCGAGAAGTCGCAGCAGATCGGCGGCGTCGTCGACCTGGTGTCGGAGCTGGCCGAGCAGACCAACATCCTGGCCATCAACGCGACCATCGAGGCGAGCGGGGCCGGCGAGTGGGGACGCCGGTTCGCCGTGGTCGCCGAGGAGATCCGCAAGCTGGCCGACCGTACGGCCGGGTCGGCCAAGGAGATCCGGGCGCTGATCGAGGACGTCCGCAGCGCGGTCAACACCACCGTGATGGCGACCGAGATCGGCGCGAAGGCGGTCGACGCCGGCTCCCGGCAGTTCGACGACGCCACCAACTCGTTCCGCCGGATCGCCCAGCTGGTCGCCACCACCAGCGACGCCACCCGCGAGATCGAGCTGTCGACCAAGCAGCAGACCACCGCCGTCGAGCAGGTCAACGTGGCCGCCTCGGACACCGCCCGGGTGACCCGCGAGACCGAGGCCAGCGCGGTGCAGACCAAGCAGACCGCGGCCCACCTGGGCACGCTCTCCGGCGACCTGCTGGACCTGGTCGGCAGCGGGAAGCACTGATGGCCGAAGGCCGCGACCCGCTGCGCTACTTCCGGCTGGAGGCCCGCGAGCTGGTCGACCAGATCACCGCCGGGGTGCTCGACCTCGACCAGCAGCCCGGCTCCGATCTGGTCAACCGGCTGCTGCGGTTCGCGCACACGCTCAAGGGCGCGGCCCGGGTGGTCAAGCAGCAGGACATCGCCGACCGGGCGCACGAGTTCGAGGAGGTCCTGGTCCCGCACCGGGGAGTGGGCGACGCTCTGCCGGCCGACGAGATGCGCGAGCTGCTGCGGTTGAACGACGAGATCTCGGCGTACGTCTCGGCGTTGGAGAAGCCGGCGCCGGCGCCGAAAGACGAAACGAAGGCGCCGCAGGCGCCGAGGAGGCCCGACCAGGAGCCGGCCCCGCCGCGGACCGCGACCGCCGACCTCGACGAACTGCTGGACGCGATCGGCGAGGCGAACGCCCGGATCGCGCCCCTGCGCGACGGCGGACGCACGATGAGCCGGCTCCAGCGCTCGGCCGAGACCCTGGTCGACCAGCTGCGGATCCGGCGGGCGGCGCTGACCGAGCCGGCCGGACGGGCGCAGGTGCAGCGGCTGGCCGGCGAGCTGGCCGCGCTCGGCCGCCGGCTGACCGACGGCATCGACCAGATCGAGCGGGAACTCGACGAGGTGCGCGGGCGGGCCGAGGGGCTGCGCCTGGTCAGCGCCGGGACGATCTTCACCGGGCTGCACCGGGCGGTGCGCGACGCCGCCGACGCCGAGGGCAAGCGGGTCCGGTTCATCACCTCGGGCGCCGAGGTGCGCATGGGCCCGCACCTGCTCAACCAGATCAGCGGGGCGTTCCTGCACGTGGTGCGCAACGCGGTGGTGCACGGCATCGAGCCGGCCGGGGACCGGCTCGCGGCCGGAAAACCCGCCGAGGGCACGGTGAGTCTCTCGGTCCAGCGCCGAGGACGGTACGCGATCATCCGCTGCACCGACGACGGGCGTGGCTTCGATCTGGACGCGCTGCGGCGTACCGCCCAGGAGCGGGGGGTGCTCGCCCCGGGTGACGCCGACCCGGACCCGCAGCAGCTGCTCGACCTGGTGCTGCGCGGCGGCATCAGCACCTCGCCCGCGGTCACCGAGGTGGCCGGCCGCGGCATCGGGATGGATGTGGCCCGCGACGTCGCCGCCCAGCTCGGGGGCGAGGTCGCGATCCGCAGCGAGGCGGGCGGCGGCAGCACCGTCGAACTGGTCGTGCCGCTGACCCTGCTCAGCATGAACGGCCTGATCGTCGAGGCCGGCCCGACGGTCGCCACGATCCCGCTCGACGCGGTACGCCGCTGCGTGCGCCTCACCTCGGAGGAGGCCTCGATCGCCGTCGCCACCGGCCGGGTGGCCCACGACAACGAGGTCGTGCCGTTCCTGCCCCTGGCCCGCCCCCTCTACGCGGGCTCGGTGGTGCCGGACACCGCCGCCGGGCCGGCCGTCGCGGTCGTGGTCACCGCCGACGACATCACCGTCGCGGTCGGCGTCGACCGGCTGGCCGGCACCAGCACGCTGGTCGCCCGGCCCCTGCCCGACCTCGCCCCGGCCGCCGCGGTGATCGGCAGCGTGGCGATCGACCTCGACGGCAACCCCCGGCTGGTGCTCGACCCGCACGGGCTGGTCGCCGAGGCCCGGCGCGGCTACGCGGTGGTCACCGGCGGTCCGGCGCCGGCCGCGCCACCGCTGCCGATCCTGGTCGTCGACGACTCGCTGACCACCCGGATGCTCGAGCGCAGCATCCTCGAATCGGCCGGCTACGAGGTCGACCTGGCGGCGTCCGGCGAGGAAGGCCTGGAGAAGGCGCGGTCCCGGGAGTACGGCCTGTTCCTCACCGACATCGACATGCCCGGCATCGACGGCTTCACGTTCGTCGCCGAAACCCGGGCCGACCCGGCGCTCGCCGGGGTGCCGGCCATCCTGGTCAGCTCCCGGGCCGGCGCCGAGGACCGCCGCCGGGGCGCCGACGTGGGCGCCAGCGCGTACGTGGTGAAAGGAGAGTTCGACCAGGAGGAGCTGCTCGGCCACATCCGGAGGCTGATCCACTCATGATCCGGGTGCTGCTGGTGGAGGACTCCGCGACGATGCGCCACCACCTGCGCGAGTCGCTGGCCGCCGACCCCGAGCTCGAGGTGGTCGGCGAGGCGACCGACGGCGGGGCCGCGGTCGACCTGGTCGGCCGCCTGCGCCCGGACGTCGTGACCATGGACATGATGCTGCCGACGATGAGCGGGCTGGTCGCCACCGAGCACATCATGGCCGAGCACCCGACCCCGATCCTGGTCGTCTCGTCGGCCGACCGGCAGGAGCTGTTCAGCACGTACAACGCGCTCGCGGCGGGGGCGGTCGACGTGCTGGAGAAGCCGCGCGGCGACGCCTCGGACGCCGACTGGGGGCGGCGGCTGTGCTCGGCCGTACGGCTGGTCTCCCGGATCCGGGTGATCACCCACCCGCGGGCCCGGCTGGACGGCCGCGACCGGCCGTCGGTGCCTCCCGCGGCGCCGATCGACGACGGCACACCGGCCCAGGTGGTCGCGGTCGGGGCGTCGACCGGCGGGCCGGGGGCGCTGACCGAGCTGCTGCGGGCGCTGCCGCCCGGCTTCGGGCCGCCGGTGCTCTGCGTGCAGCACATCGCGGCCAGCGAGCCGTTCGCGGTGGCGTTCTCGGACTGGCTGGCCGGGCAGACCGGGCGGGACGTGGCGTACGCCCGGCACGGCACCCTGCTGCGGTCGCTGGGCGGCCGGGTCGTGCTCGCGCCGCCCGACCGGCACCTGGCCGTACGGGACGGCGTGCTGCGGTTGAGCGACGGCCCGCCCCGCTATTCCTGCCGGCCCTCGGTCGACGTGCTGTTCGAGTCGGTGGCGGCCGAGTACGGCGCGGGCGGCACCGGCGTGCTGCTGACCGGGATGGGCCGCGACGGCGCCGACGGGCTGCTGCGGATGCGGGCCCGGGGCGCGGTCACGTTCGCCCAGGACGAGTCGAGCTGCGTCGTCTACGGCATGCCCCGGGAGGCGGCCCTGATCGGCGCCGCGGCGTACGTCCTGCCGCCGGCGAGAATCGCCGCCCGGGTGGCCGAGCTGCAGTTCGCCGGTGGCCGCGCCACTGGGGGCCGGCGATGACCAGCACCGTGCTGATCGTGGACGACAGCCTGACCGTCCGGATGGACCTGCACGAGGCGTTCGAGGCGGACGGCTTCACGACCGTGCTCTGCGCGAGCGGCGAACAGGCCCGCAAGGCGTTCGCGTCGGCGGTCTTCGACGTGGCCGTGCTCGACGTGCTGCTGCCCGACGCCGACGGCTTGGAGCTGCTCACCGAGCTGCGCGGCATGCCGTCGCGGCGCAACGTGGTGACCGTCCTGCTGTCCAGCGAGGACGAGGTGCACGACCGGCTGGCCGGGCTGCGCACGGGCGCCGACGAATACGTGGGCAAGCCGTACGACGCCGGCTACGTCGTGGCCCGCTCCCGCCAGCTGCTCGGCGAGGGGGTCCACCGGCGTCCCGACCGCACGGCGGTGCTCGTCGTCGACGACAGCATGACCTTCCGCGAGCAGCTGCGCGAACTGCTGGAAAGCGAAGGCTACGCGGTGCTGACCGCGCCGAGCGGCGAGGAGGGTTTGCGGATGGCGGCCGACCGGCGGCCGGCCGCGGTCATCGTCGACGGCGTGATGCCGGGCATCGACGGCGCCACGGTGATCCGCCGCATCCGCCTCGACCCGGCGCTGCGCGACACCCCGTGCATCCTCATGACCGCCGCCGACGACTACGCCACCGAGCTGCAGATGCTCGACGCGGGCGCCGACGCGTTCGTCCGCAAACAGCAGAACCTGGCGATCGTGCCGGCCAAACTCAACGCCGTGCTGCGGCAGAGCGCCGAGCAGCTGCCGATCGAGGTCACCGGCAGCCTGCACGGCCCGAGCAAGGTCCTGGCCCTCACCCCCGACCGGGAACGGCTCTCCGGGCTCGCTACCGCTCTCCGCAGCGAGGGGTACGACGTGGTCCCGGTCGCCGACGCCAACGACGCCCTCGACCTGCTGGCCGAGCAGCCGGTCGACTGCATCGTGCTCGGCCAGGGACTCGACGGCGACATCGGCCGCGACGCGTGCCGGCGCATCAAAGAGGTGCCGGTGATCGGCGAAACACCGGTGGTCATGACCGGCGAGGCCGACGACGACATGCTGGCCTGCCTGGAGGCCGGAGCCGACGACTACGTGCGGGCGAGCTCCGGCCCGGAGGCGTTACGGGCCCACGTACGCACGCAGATCCGGCGCAAACAGTCGCACGACGAGAGCCGCCGCATCCGCGAGGAGCTGATGCGGCGCGAACTCGACGCGGCCGAGGAACGGGCGGCCCGGCAACTCGCCGAAACCCGGGCGGCCCTGGTCGAGGAGCTGGAGTGGCGCAACCGGGAACTCGAGGCGTTCTCCGGCTCGGTCTCCCACGACCTGCGCGGCCCCCTGCAGGTGATCAGCAGCTTCGCCGAGCACATGCTGGACGACGACGAGGACCCGCTCAGCGCCGAGGCGAAACGCCGGCTGGGCCGGATCAGGAACGCCGCCTCCCGGATGGCCGACCTGGTCGAGTCGCTGCTCATCCTGGCCCGGGCCAGCCGGGGCGAACTGCGCCGGACGGTGTTCGACCTGACGGCGACCACGTTGCAGGTGATCGGCGAGGTCGAGGCCCGCTACCCGGACCGGGCGGTCGCGTTCACGGTCGCCGAGGGAATGACGGCCGACGCCGACGAGGGCCTGGTCCGCGTCATCCTGGAAAACCTGATCAACAACGCGGTCAAGTTCACCGGCAAGATCGCCGACCCGGCGATCACCATCGGCTTCGACGGAGGCAGATACTTTGTGCGCGACAACGGGGCCGGCTTCCCGGCCGGCAAGGCGGGCGAGCTGTTCCGGCCGTTCGCCCGGCTGCACAGCGCACAGGAGTTCCCGGGCACCGGCATCGGCCTGACCACGGTGCACCGCGCGGTCGAACGCCACGGAGGCGAAATCTGGGCCGCCGGCGAAGACGGCCGAGGAGCGACGTTCTGGTTCACCCTGCCCCCGGCCACCCCCGTAGCCACCGACCGCCGAACCCAGGCCCGCCGCGACGGCTGAGGTTCGCGCTTTGGTCCTCGCAGTGGCCGTAGCAGCCCGCCACGAGACACGGTCACACCCGCCGGGCCGTCACCGTTCGGAGTTCCGCACCTCCCCTTCTTCCGCAGATCTCTCCACCAGGCGCCCCAGGGAGCCGACACCGACGACGAAACGCCGGAGCGCACGAGCTCCCCGGACCGCTCGCACAGCCTCCTTGGACTCGGCGCTCGGCAAGTCCGACCGGCGTGCGCCTCACGCGCTGTCGGTCACGGCCGACCATCGCCGAACGGCACCACCACGTGACCAGACGCACGGCTTTGCCGATGACAATGCGCAGCCCCTCAAAAACTGATTATTGACGCAACGTTGAAATAGCGTCGCCCCCTGACACGGGCGCTCGCCGGATTGTCGATAAGGAACCATTGACAGCAAAGCGGTAATCCCCGGACCGGACGCAAACTATTATCGCGACGCTTTCCGAAGACCCAGTGCGGCGAATTCGACAATCGTTGCGACCTGAACCGCCGCCGATGCCGCGACCACCGCCTCGGGTGATCCCGATCGGTCCCGCCTGGGCGGCACTCCCGGGCAGGCGGCGCACCCGGGCAGGCGGCACTCTCCCGGGCGGGCGGCGCACCCGGGCAGGCGGCGCACCCGGGCAGGCGGCGCACCCGGGCAGGCGGCGCACCGCGGTGGGCGGTGGCGCCCTGTCGCCGGTCGACGCCGCCGGGATCACACGGCCGAGCCGACCTGACCAGCCCGGAGAGCTTGCCTGACTCGATCGGCGGAGTGGGCCCGATCGGTGAAGCCGCCCGGTCCAAGGCGCCGCGGAGTCCGGCCGCCGGCAACGGCCGACTGTGTCGACCTCACCAGCCTGGCTCGGCACGGCGCAAGCTGACTGCTCGCAGCGTTCGCCCCGATCAGCCGGGTCGCCCTGACCAGCCTGTGCGCCCTGGTCAACGCATGCGACCTGACCAACGGAAGCGACCTGACCAACGGAAGCGACCTGGCCAGCGGAAGCGACCTGACCAACGGAAGCGACCTGACCAGCAGAAGCGGTGGTTTCCGCAGGAGCGGTCTCCTCGGCCGGACCGGCCTCGCCGCCCTCACTCTCACGAGGGCGGGAGAGCCCTCGACCGCAGGAAGCGTTCCCGCTCGAGTCGTGAACCAGCAGCGGCCGGCCGTCGGCCGGCTCGGACACCGCGGCCGAATGCGTCGGCGCCCGACCGCCGCCGACGCGGTCGGCCGGCGCGGCGACGTCACCGTGCAGACGAAGGTTCATCGCCCGGCGACCGTGACGCTGCCGTAAACCCCATTCACGATGCCGCTCGTGCTCCCGGCGGAACTGTTCGCCCTCGGGCGAATAATTGCGCGACGCGGTCCGGTCCCGCAGGGATGCCAGTTGCGACCGGGGGAAAAACTCGAGCTGCGCCATAAGCTATTTTCCCGCATTCCGACGGAGAAATGTCAGCCGCACCGGCGTGTCGATCATGCCAAACTAGCGGTCTCAAAGGGCCATCAAAATGCGGACCGACACAAAGCTTTTCCGGCCGAACTTCAGCTCCGCTCGTCTGCCGTGGACAACGCGCGGTCTGCGTCGCACGGCGAGGTGAGCGAGCATGGCGGCCCAGAGCAGCCGCCGCGCACGACCGCTGTCGGCCGGGAGCTCCCGGTCGGCGGAAGTGAGTGAGGAAGGCGGCGACCCGCGTGCCGTGCGGCGAAGGGGATCGAAGTCGGGCTTACCGCGTACGTCTGTAGAGCTAACGCCGATGCGCCCGGAGGGACCGACGATGAGGATCCTGGTGGCGGCCACCGCGGGCTGGAGACATTTCTGCCCGCCGACGCCGACCAGGTGGCCGGGCATGAGGTCGTGGTCGCGTCGCCCGGGTCGTTCCGGGACAACGTGGAGTCGGCCGGGTATCGGGCGGCGGCCTTCGGTGACATTCCGCCGGAGGAGTTCGCGGCGGCGGTGCGGGAGGCCGGGAGCAGTCCCGAAGGGCGCGAGCGGCTCGGCAAGCGAATTTTCGGTGAGATGGCGCCGCGGGCGGCCCGGCCGAGGTTGCAGGCGATCGTGGAGAGTTCCGGCCCGATCCGGTGCTGCGGGACGCGGCCGAGCTCGCGTCGTGGGCGCTGGCCGAGGAGCGGGGGATTCCGCAGGTCGCGATGTTCTTCACCACCCATCGGATGCTGCGGGGGATGCTCGGGCCGGCGTCCTTCGATCCGGCCGACGGGCCGCCGCTCACGCACCGCCTCCGCAGTGGCGAAGCCGGGCCGCCCCAGACACCGGGAGAGCGGCCGCTCGTCTACGTCTCCTACGGGACCGTCGCACCGGCGCAACCGGCCGGAGCGGAACGCCTGCGGCAGGTCGTGTCGGCTCTGGCCGAGCTGCCGGTCGACCTCGTGGTGAGCATCGGCCGGTCGGAACCCGCCGCCGGGAACGAGTTGCGCTCTCGCGTCGATCTGCGGCCCCGGGTGGACGAGCCCGCGATCCTCGCCCGGGCGGCCGCCGTGGTCTGCCACGGCGGCGCGCGCGACGCTGGCCGCGCTGACCGCCGGCGATCGGGCGGGCGGTCGACGAGAGCGGCACCGGGATCGACTTCGGTCTCGGCGACGTCGCCGAGAGGACGTGGAGAAGGCCCTGACGCGGGTCCTCTCCGAGCCCGCCTTCCGCAAGCAGGCCCGCGAGATCGCCCAGGACATCGCCGCGCTGCCGCCCGCCGGCGCCGCGGTCGAGGGGTTCGAGAGCCTGGTCTAGGAGATGTAGGCGAGGCCGTCCGACACGACCGTCGGGCGGCCGCTGGTGCCGGCGACGACGACCGCGATCGTGTGCTTCTTGGCGGTCAGCGTCTTGACGAAGACGGCTTGCCGGTAGAGGGCCTTGGACGACTTGGTGTCGATCGTCGCGACCTTCTTGCCGTCGACGTAGATGTAGGCCTTGCCGGTCTTGGAGCCGCGGCTGAACAGCAGCGCCGCCGAGCGGCCGGTGAAGGTGTAGGTCAGCTTGGCGTTCTTCCTGGTCGCCGACAGGGCTTTGCCGCTGAGGTAGGAACCGTACGACTTCGTCGTCCAGGACCCGCTGCGACTGGCCTTGCTCTCGGCGAGCAGGTTCGCTTTGCGAACCACCGAGACCGTACGCGTGTTGCCCGGCACGTCCCGCGAGGTCAGCGAGAACGTCGTGTTCGCACCGGGCTTCATCGTGGCGTACCAGGAGGTCGCCGTGGTCGCCAGGTGGACGGTGGCGGGCCGGGTCGCGGTGACCGTGTAGAGCTTGACGTTGTCGCTCGTCCGGTAGCTGACGGTGACCGGCGCCGAGGTCGTCGAGTAGGTGCCGGTGCGCAGCGCGGGCGCCGGCGCGGTGGTGATCGCCGGGGCGGTGGCGTCGGCGATCACCCGGTAGCTCGGTGTGACTCCGGTCGCGCCGGAGACGTGCACGGCCCGAACCTGCACGGTGTGGCTGCCCGCGGCCAGCGTGATGCTGCCGCTGCGGGCCGTGCCGCCCACCGTCGCCGCGACCTTGCCGTCGCGCAGCAGCTCGAAGCGGGCGATCGAGGCCGACGGGGTGTCGACGGCCCAGTTGATCGTCACCGAGCCCCGGACGTAGAAGGTGCCGCTCACCGAGAGGCCGCCGGCCAGCGACTTGGCGGCCAGGCCGGTGATCATCTCGACCGAGCGGGCGCGGATCGAGGGCAGGTCGTCGTAGAGGTAGGTGCCCGGGCACTCGGTCAGGTAGCCGGCGCTGGTCTGCTCGGCGTCCTTGTGGCCGGAGACGCGCGGGAACGTGACGAGCGAGTTGATCGGCCACTTGCGGCCGTCGACACCCTCGGTCATCTGGCCGGTCGAGGTCGGACTGAAACCGTACGCCCCCAGCCGCGCCGCCGCGACCTGCGCGATCGTGGTCTCGGCGGCCACCGTCGGGTGGGCCGAGGTGTAGTCGCCGAGCAGCGCGAGGCCGACCGAGCCGGTGTTGAAGCCGACCGTGTGGGCGCCGATCACCGCGTTGGTGACGCCGCCCTTGCGGCCCTCGAAGAGCGTGCCGCACTGGTCGACCAGGAAGTTGTAGCCCATGTCGTCGAGGCCTTTGACCTTGACGTCGTTGGCCTGGATGCCGCGGATGACCGACGCGGAGTCGGCGCAGGTGTACTCGTTGCCGAAGCCGGTGTGGTGCACCCAGATGACCTTGACCGCGGGCGCGACGAAGATCGGCTGCATGACCAGGGTCTCGTCGGCCTGCCAGCCGGCCCGCGAGACGTAGGGCGGCAGCTGCGCCTTGACCGGATCGCTCGACGACGGCACCGGCACCGCGCCCGACGGCGTCGCCGCGGGCGAGGTGGTGGCGCTGGTCGTCGTCGGCGGGGCCTGCGTGTCCGGCGCGGTCGTCGCGGGCGTCTCGACCGTCGTGGTCGGCACCGGCTCGGTCGTCGGCTCGGTCGGCACGGTCGTCACCGGCGGGTTGGTCGGCTCACTCGGGTCGTCGGCCGGGGCCGTCTCGTCGGCCGGAGTGGCCGGGGGATCGGACTCCTCACCGCCGCCGCCCTGGCCACCGCTGTCGTTCTTCCTGCCGGCGGCCGTCTTCACGTCGGTGTCGATCAGGTTGAGCTCGAGGCCGGCCGGAAGCGCGCCGCCACCACCGGCGATCCGGGCCGCGACCCCGTCGGACCGCCCGGCCCAGAACGGGTCGGTCGCGCCGTGCGTGCGGGCCACCTCGGCCGGCCGGTCGGCGGCCGCCTCGGCGACCCCCAGCCGCTGCCAGGCGGTCCACTTGCCGGTGCGGTCACTCCGCGTCCGGACCTCGATGGCGCCGCTCGGCGCCGCCGCCGGATCGGTCCAGCTGACGCTGAGCATGCTGAATGGACGGGTGCCCCGCGGCCGGAGGTCGATGCCACCGGCCGCCGTGACCGCCGCGGCGAGATCGAGCGGGTCGACCACCGCCCGCACCGCGGGCGCCTTGGCGTGCGGGTCGGGCGGGATCGAGGTGATCCTCTCCGCGACGGCCGGCGCCGGCCCGCCGGGCCACACCAGAACCGCGACGCCGCCGCCCGCCGCGAGCACGGCCGCGGCCGCTCCGATCCCGATCGCCGACCGACGATTCACTGCGGCCCCCGCCTGCCCGGACATGAATGAGAAGGCGGAAGAGTAGCGGATCGGCGGACCGCCCGCTGCCCCGGAGTTTTTCGCCCGATTCGAGCGGCCTCAGGGGAGGCGTGCGGCGAGTTCGGTCGCGCGGGCCGCCTGCTCACGGTGGAGGCCGGGGTCGTCGAACTCCTCGACCGAGACGACGGTCAGCAGCAGCGCCGTGTCGAGCTCGTAGAGGTCGAGAAGGGCCGGGTCGAGTTCCGGGTCGCCGTAGCCGGCCAGGAACTCGCCGGTCAGCAGCCCGTAGCCACGGATCCGCCCGAGTTCCATCAGCGGGTCGCCGACGATGCAGTTGGCGACGTCGATGAGGGCGGCCACCCGGCCGTCCGCGACGCAGATGTTGGCCGGCCGCAGATCCATGTGCAGCAGGCTGGTCGCGTGCTCCTCGCGGGTCGCCAGCCGCGCGGTCACCCGGCGTTCCAGCGAGGCGGGCAGGTCGCAGTAGCGGCGGGCGGCCGCCAGCCGCTGCCCGAGGCGGTCCCGGATGAAGCCGGTCCACGACTCGAACGGCCGCAGCCCGGGCACCGACGGCCGGATGCCGTGCACCTCGCGGGTCAGCTCCCCGAGCCGGCGCAGCGGCACCGCGGCGCCCTCGTCGTGCTCGATGTAGCTGAGCAGAACCCAGGACGGATCCCCGCGCCGCCAGCCGAGCACCCGCGGCACCGGGATCCCGGCCGCGGCCATCAGCCCGAGCGCCGCGACCTCCTTCTCGATGACCTCGCCGAAGTCGACGACGCCGTCGTAGGAGGTCTCGACCCGCTCGATCCGCGGCGACCGCACGACCGCCGGGCCGTCGCCGGTCTCGACCAGGTCGGCCCAGAAGTCGGTGCCCGCCCGCCAGGGCCGGACGGGACGGCCCATCGACCGCGCGAGCTGATCGAGTCGGTCCCCCACGGCCGCCGATGGTAGACGGCGTGCCCGGCCGGAACCCGGCC
>NZ_JBFBAD010000114.1:0-31518 GCF_040682075.1 Actinoplanes sp. NPDC051411
CCACCCCCGCGCCGCGCGCACGGGATGCTTGGGCGGGTCGCGGCCTGCACCACGCGCGGCCGGCCCCAGCCCGGGCAGGCGGCCTTCGCCGCGGCCTCCCGCCGGCGCTGGGTGCACCGGCAGCAGTGTTCGCGGCCGATGATGCCGACCGGTGCGCCGCAGCCGACGCAGTCGCGTTCCCGCTTACCCATGCTTTCCTCGGGTCAGGTCTGGTCGAGCAACTACACCGGCGGCATGGATCGCCGCCCGTCACCGACCGCCTTCGGCGGTTCCACCACACTCGGACGGCTCACCGGAGCGGCCTGCGCAACCGGCGTGGTGTCAACCTCAAGCAGGTCGTTGGGGGTGCATTGCAGCGCGGTGCACAACGCGATCAGCGTCGACATCTTGATCTGCGAGGGCTCCTTGGTCAGCAACGCCGACACCGACGCCGCGGACAACTCCAGGCCAGCGCGTTCAGCCAGCAGCCGCCGCAGCTCGCTGCCGGACCACACCTCGCGCTGGGCCGCTGCCATCCGCAACCGCCATCGGATCTTCACGTCGCCGGCCCCTCTCCCGTCAGCTCGGCGAGGGTGCTCGACACCGCCCGCCGATAGGCGTCCTCGATGAACGTGGTGGACGGCCGGACATACCTCATCGTCGAACTGACCGTCCAATGCCCGAGTAACTGCTGGATCGCCACGAGGTCAACGCCGCGTTCATAGTTGTGTGTCGCGCAGGCCCGGCGCAGCGCATGCGGACTGAACCAGTCGCCCTCCGGGCGACCTTCCAGCTGCATCAGCCGGCGCAGCCGGTTACGGATCGTTCCGCGATGCAGACGTCCGCCGGACTCGTCAGCGAACAGCACCGGCGAGTCCGGGAACCGGCCGCGCACGTCGTCAACGAACCAGCGCAGCACCAGATCCAGGCTGTCGAGCATCGGCACCCACCGCGGCCGCGGCCCGGACATCCGGGCGCCCTTCCCGAAGCGCACATGCAGCTTCCCGAACGGCCCGCGCCCGAAATGCAGATCCGGCAGCTCGAGCATGGACGCCTCGTCGGAGCGCAATCCGGCGTGATACAGCGTCCGGAACAGCGCATAGTCGCGCGCCGCCGGCGCGTACTTGCGGGCAGTGGCGATCCGGCCCCTTGAGGAACTCGAAGAACTCCGCCACCCGCTCTGGCGTCGGTGGCGGCATCGCTTGCGGCGAGTCGTCACCCACATGCCGCGCCGCGTTGAACTCATCCACCGGGCAGACCAGGCGGACGCCGAATCCCGCTTCGATCTCGGCGGCCTTGCGGACCTGCAGGAACCGGTGGAACGCCTTGAAGGTCTGCACATACTCGCGCCGCGTCGACGCCTTACGGCCGGCCACCGCCAGGTCGCCCACCACCCGGTCGACGTCCTCGGGCGTGACGTCCCACGCCGGCCGGCCCAACGCCGTCAGCGTCCGCTCAAGCAGACCGATGTCGTTGTCGATCGTCACCTGGCTGAACCCGCACGCTCGCCACGACGCGACAAACGCGTCGACGCATTGGACCTGGAACTCCCACGGATCGGCAGGCACCGGCTCGACTGCGGCAGCGCCGCCGCTGATCACACGCAGGCCAGCGACCACCTCGGGACACCTTCTTCCCACCTAACTTAGTAAGGCGGCGCCTAACATATCGATCAACAACCTCAAAGATCAATAGATGAGGAAAGATCTGTTCTGGCCAGGCACAAGGACGAAGCCGGCGCCGGCGAACATGAGCCAGCCCCAGATCAATGCCGCTCGGGCCGGCGGTCCAGCTCTCGGCGACCTATCCGATGACCGGTTACTCGTCCCAGGCGGCGCGGCGGAGTTCGGCGTAGGCGGTGGCCAGGGTGTCGACCGTGTAGTGCGCGTTCAGCCCGCTCGGGTTGGGCAGCACCCAGACCGGGACGCCGCCCAGCGATTCAGGCTGGAGGCCCAGCGCGGCCTTCGGGCGGCCGAACGCCGTTCGATAGGCGGTCACGCCAAGGATCGCCAGATAGCGCGGGCGCCACCTCCCGGCGAGGGCGACCAGAATGGCGCCGCCCTCGGTGAGTTCGGCCGCGGACAACTCGTCGGCCCGAGCGGTCGCCCGGGCGACCACGTTGGTGATCCCGATTCCGGTCGCCGGAAGTTCGAACTGCTCGGACGGGTGCAACTGGCGCCCCGTGAAGCCGGCCCGGTGCAGCGCCGGCCAGAACCGGTTGCCCGGCCGGGCGAAGTGGTGACCTGTCGCGGCCGAGTAGAGGCTGGGGTTGATCCCGGAGAACAACACCCGCAGCCCGGGCCCGCCCACGTCGGGAATCGTCCGATCGGCCGCGGCGGCCACCTCGGCCGCCGTCGGCTTCCGCAGTACGCCGGCATCACCGCCCACGGCCGACCTGGCCCTCGCCGGCACAGCCTCCCCCCGCCCGCTAGCAGCCGCTCCCGCCCCGGCCGAGAAGACCGCCACCGAAGAGCCGCCGATCGGCGGTGAAGCCGAGCCACCCACAGCTAGACCGCCCGCAGCCGGGCCACCCACAGCCCGGCCACTCGAAGCCGAGTCGCCCGCAGCCGGCCCACCCACAGCCGGGCCGCCCAGGGCTGGGCCGCTCACGGCTCGACCGTGCCGGCCGGGACGGTGACGATCTCGACCTCGTCGGCGAACGGGGTCGGGGCGGCCGCCGGGGACGCCGCGGCGAACTGGGTGCGGTAGAGCTCCGAGTAGAGCCCGCCCGCCGCGACCAGCTCTTCGTGGCGGCCTCGTTCCACGATGCGGCCCTGGTCGAGGACCAGGATCTGGTCGGCGTCGCGGACGGTGGAGAGGCGGTGGGCGATGACCAACGCCGTACGCCCGCGGAGCGCGACCGCCAGGGCGCGCTGGACCGCCGCCTCGGATTCGCTGTCGAGGTGGGCCGTCGCCTCGTCGAGGATGACGATCGACGGGTGTTTGAGCAGGAGGCGGGCGATCGCAATGCGCTGCTTCTCGCCGCCCGAGAAGCGGTAGCCGCGCTCCCCCACCACCGTGTCGAGGCCGTCGGGCAGTGTGCGCACCAGGTCGGCCACCTGGGCGCCGCGCAGCGCCTCCCACATCTCGTCGTCGGTGGCGCCGGGCTTGGCGTAGCGCAGGTTTTCCGCGATCGTCTCGTGGAAGAGGTGGGAGTCCTGGGTGACCACCCCGACCGTGTCGCGCAGCGAGTCGAGCGTCGCGTCGCGCACGTCGACCCCGCCGACCAGCACCGCGCCCGACGTGACGTCGTAAACCCGGGGCAGCAGCATCGACGTCGTCGACTTGCCGGCGCCGGACGGGCCGACCAGCGCGACCATCTGGCCCGGCTCGACCGTGAAGCTGACGCCCTTGAGCACCGGCGCGTGCTCGGTGCGGTCGAGGGTCGCCACGTCTTCGAGTGTCGCCAGCGAGACCTCGTCGGCGCTCGGGTAGCGGAAGTGCACGTCGCGGAACTCGACCCGGCCCGAGCCGGCCGGCACCGGCACCGCGTCGGGCTTCTCGTCGATGCCCGGCTTGAGGTCGAGCACCTCGAAGACCCGGTCGAACGAGACGAGCGCGCTCATCACGTCGACCCGCACGTTGCTCAGTGCCGTGAGCGGACCGTACAGCCGGGTCAGCAGCAGCGCCAGCGTGACCACGGTGCCCGCGGTGACGCTGCCGGTGACGGCGAGCCAGCCGCCCAGGCCGTACGTCAGAGCCTGCGCGAGCGACGCGACCAGCAGCATCGCGACGAAGAACGTGCGGGAGAACATCGCCTGCTGGACGCCGATGTCGCGGACCCGCTCGGCCCGTTCGCCGAACTTGGCCGCCTCGGTGTCGGGCCGGCCGAACAGTTTTACCAGCAGCGCGCCGGAGACGTTGAACCGCTCGGTCATCGTCGCGTTCATCTTGGCGTCGAGGTTGTAGGACTCGCGGGTGATGTCGGCGAGCCGCTTGCCGACCCGGCGGGCCGGGATGATGAACAGCGGCAGCAGCGCCAGCGAGAGCACCGTGATCGGCCAGGACAGGCTGAACATCACCGCGGCGGTGAGCACCAGCTGGATGACGTTGCTGACCACGCCGGAGAGCGTCGAGGTGAAGGCGCGCTGGGCGCCCACGACGTCGTTGTTGAGCCGGCTGATCAGGGCCCCGGTCTGGGTGCGGGTGAAGAACTGCAGCGGCATGCGCTGGACGTGGTCGTAGACCCGGGTGCGCAGGTTGAGGATGATGCCCTCGCCGATGCGCGCCGAATACCACCTCTGGGCGAGGGAGAGGAACGCGTCGACGACCGCCAGCAGGGCGATCGCGATCGCGAGTTTGATGACCAGGGCAGCCGCCCCGTGACCGCCGCCGGTGATGGCGTTGACCACGTGGCCGGCGAGCAGTGGGGTGGCGACCCCGATGCCCGCGTCGAACACCACAGTGACCAGGAACACCACGATGTCGCGCCGGTAGGGCGCCGCGAAGCGCAGGATGCGGCGCGTGGTGCCGCGGGACAACTGATGCTGCTTGACCCGGTCCGAGGTCTGGATCGACCGCAGCATGCTCCAACTCTGCATGCTCATCCGTGACCTCCCGATTCAACGTCGTCGGCCGTGCGGACAAGAGTCTGCCCGGTGGGTACGACAACTTCGGGAGGAGACGGTGCTATTCCATCAGGTCCCGCAGGCGCCGGGTCTGCGCCTCGCGCTCGGCGCGGTCCTGCTCGGCGTACGTCCGCGTGCCGACGCCGGTCATCAGGGCCTTGATCTCGGAGACCGCGCCGTGGTCGGCGGCGAGAATCGCCGCGGTGAGATCGGCGACCGCGGCGTCCAGTTGATCGCCCGGGACCACCGTGGTGGCCAGGCCGAGCCGGTCGGCCTCGTCGGCCGGGATCCGCCGGCCGGTCAGGCAGATCTCCAGGGCCCGGCTGGGCCCGACGAGCTCGGCCAGGCGTTTGGTTCCGCCAAGGTCGGGTACGAGACCGAGAGTCACCTCGGCCATGGAGAACCGTGCGTCATCGGCCAGGATCCGCATGTCGCAGTTGAGGGCGAGCTGGAAGCCGGCGCCGATCGCGTGCCCTCGGACCGCCGCGATGGTGACGACGGACGGGTTGCGCAACCAGGTGAAGGCGGACTGGAAGCCGGCAATCCGATCCGCGCACTCCTCGGGGGACAACTGCGCGAGTCGGGCCAGAGAAGAATCGCCTTCGCCTCGGGCCGCCGACAGATCCAGGCCCGCGGAAAAGGCACGCCCTTCACCGCGCACAATGACGACTCGGACGGACCCTGGCAATTTCCGGGAAATGTTGCCGAGCTCGGCCCACATCGCCGGAGTCTGCGCATTGAGAACCTTGGGCCGGCACAACGTCACCGTTGCGACCGGCCCGTCCAGGTCGTAGCGCACACCCGCCTCGTCAGCGGGCTTCAATGCCCCGGGGTCGGTGTTGACGGAAGTCACGCCTTCTTGCGCCGGCGAGCGCCGCCGCGCTGGCGAAGCTGCACGCCAGACTCGGTGAGCACCCGGTGCACGAATCCGTAGGACCGTCCGGTGGACGCCGCCAGCGCGCGAATGCTCTCGCCGGAGGTGTACCGCTTGACCAGATCCTTTGCTAGCGACTGTCGCTCGCTGCCGACGATTCGGCGACCCTTCTCAGTGCTGGTGGCTGTGCCCGTGGCTGCCATGTTGAATCCTCACGTCCCAGACTGTGCGGTTCGATACGGTCCCACCTATTAGACCGCCTCCAACGATCATGCGCTAGGCATCCTGGCTTAGCCAACGTGCCCATTTATCAGTGTCAGGAACTTGACGCTGTCCACGCGCATCAATGTCAGACAGTTAACTGATGTTAGGGATAGGCGCTAAGCGGCGCGGGGGGACGATGCCGCCTCCGGCGCCCAAGACCATCGATCACCTGCGAAAACACTTGATCGAGGGCGGTCCGGTCGGCGACATGACAGACCGTCGATGCGGTGGGCACCGTCCGCTGTCGGCCGGTCGGGTCCGGCCGAAGCGTCGACCGGCCCGACCGCGAAGACCCGAACATCGCACTGTCTGTGTGGGCACCAGTTGACAACTGACGATCCCCATGATTATCGATCACCGCCACGGTGCGTGACGGATCACGCGAGTTCGACGAGCTCCAGGAGGTCGTCGCTCCACGCGTCCTCGTCGCCGTCCGGCAGCAGGATCGCGCGGTCCGGCTTGAGCGCCTGCACGGCCCCCGCATCGTGGGTGACCAGCACAATCGCGCCCGGGTAGTTGGCGATCGCGTCGAGCACCTGTTCGCGACTGACCGGGTCGAGGTTGTTGGTCGGCTCGTCCAGCAGCAGCACGTTGGCCCCCGAACAGACCAGGGTGGCCAGCGCCAGTCGCGTCTTCTCGCCGCCGGAGAGCACCCCGGCCGGCTTGTCGACGTCGTCACCCGAAAAGAGGAAGGCACCGAGGATCTTGCGCAGGTCGGTGTCGGTCTGGTCGGCCGCGGCGCTGCGCATGTGCTCGAGGATCGTCCGGTCGACGTCGAGCGTCTCGTGCTCCTGGGCGTAATAGCCGAGCCGCAGGCCGTGCCCGGGCCGCACCTCGCCGGTGTCGGGGGCGAGCAGGCCGCCGAGCATGCGCAGCAAGGTCGTCTTGCCGGCACCGTTGAGACCGAGGATGGCGACCCGGGAGCCGCGGTCGACCGCCACGTCGACGTCGGTGAAGATCTCCAAGGACCCGTACGACTTCGACAGCCCGGTCGCCGTCAGAGGAGTCTTGCCGCAGGGCACCGGGTTGGGGAACCGTACCTTGGCGACCCGGTCCGAGACGCGGGTCTCCTCCAGGCCACCGAGCAGCTTCTCGGCCCGGCGGGCCATGTTCTGCGCGGCGACCGTCTTGGTCGCCTTGGCCCGCATCTTGTCGGCCTGCGCCATCAGCGCGCCGGCCTTCTTCTCGGCATTGGCGCGCTCGCGGCGCCGCCGGCGCTCGTCGGTCTCCCGTGACTCCAGATACTTCTTCCAGCCGACGTTGTAGATGTCGACCACCGAGCGGTTGGCATCGAGGTACCACACCTTGTTGACCGCGGCCTCGAGCAGCTCGACGTCGTGGCTGATCACGACCAGGCCGCCCTTGTGCTGGGCCATGTAACCCCGCAGCCAGGCGATCGAGTCCTGGTCGAGGTGGTTGGTCGGCTCGTCGAGCAGCAGGATGCCCTTGCCGTTCTGACCCGAGTCGGCGAACAGGATGCGGGCCAGCTCGATGCGGCGGCGCTGGCCACCGGAGAGGGTGCCGATGGTCTGGGCCAGGGCCCGGTCGGGCAGCCCGAGGTTGGAGCAGATGCGGGCGGCCTCGGCCTCGGCGGCGTAGCCACCGAGCGCGGCGAACCGGTCCTCCAGATTGCCGTAGCGCCGGATCAGCTTCTCTTCCGCGCTCTCCTCGAGGCTGATCTCCAGCTTCTGCATCTCGGCGATGATGGTGTCGAGGCCGCGGGCGGAGAGCACGCGGTCGCGGCCGGTGACGTTGAGGTCGCCGGTGCGCGGGTCCTGCGGCAGGTAGCCGACCTCGGAGGTGCGGGTCACCTCACCGGTGTACGGCTGGCCCTCGCCGGCCAGCACCTTGAGGGTGGTCGTCTTGCCGGCGCCGTTGCGCCCGACCAGGCCGATCCGGTCGCCCGGCTGCACCCTCAGGGTGACCGGGGACAGCAGGATGCGGGCGCCGGCACGCAGTTCGAGTCCGGTGGCGGTGATCATCTGAAACGCTCGCTCTCGGGAAGAAAAGGCTGACTCCGGGCACACGAAAGGCGCCGGCCAGCTAAAAGGGTCGGCGCCGGGGCAGGTCAGCGTTCGCAGAGCAGCACCCCGCCATACTACCCGGGGCCGTGCGCGGCCTCCCAACCGATTAACGATCAAGATCATCGGGTACTCCGCGCACACCCTTGCCGATTCGGCTGAGCGAAGACGAGGACGAGGACGACATGGAGCTCAACGAGAACGCCGACATCGACACCAGTCAAATCGAGGATCAACGCGGAGGCGGAGGCGGAGGCGGGTTCGGCGGCGGAGGTGGCTTCGGCGGCCTGCCGATCCCGATCGGGGGCGGCGGCATCGTCGGCATCGTGATCTTCCTGCTGGTCGCGGTGGTCGGCGGCTACTTCGGGGTCAACAAGATGACCGGCGACTCGGGCGACAACACGAGCCTCAACCAGAAATGCTCGCAGAGCGACAAGCTCCAGCAGCTCGACTGCCGCAACGCGCTCTACGTCAACTCGATCCAGAACTTCTGGGCCCAGGCCGAACCGAAATACTTCGGCAAGAGCTACCAGCCGGCGTCGACCGACTTCTTCTCCAACCAGGTGAACACCGGCTGCGGCGCCGCCGACTCGGGCACCGGGCCGTTCTACTGCCCGGCCGACAACAAGGTGTACATCGACCTCACCTTCTACAAGCAGCTGGCCGACCAGCTCGGAGCGCCGGGCGAGTTCGCCCAGCCGTACGTGCTGGCCCACGAGTACGGCCACCACATCCAGGACCTGGTCGGCACCGAGGCCAAGATGCGCCAACTCCAGCAGGGCGCGTCCAACTCGCAGAAGAACCTGCTCTCGGTGAAGCTGGAGCTGCAGGCCGACTGTTACGCCGGGGTGTGGGCCAAGGGCGCGACCGGCACGACGTCGTCCAACGGGCAGAAGATCTTCAAAAGCCTGACCGCGGACGACATCCAGCAGGGCATCCAGACCGCCGGTCAGATCGGCGACGACACGCTGCAGAAGCAGGCCGGCCAGCAGGTCAACCCACAGGAATTCACCCACGGCACGTCGGCCGACCGGCAGAAATGGTTCTCCCTCGGCTACAAATCGGGCACGCCGGCGAACTGCGACACATTCGCCGACGGCGCGGTCGTCGAGGGCGACTGATCAGGGTTCCTTCACCAGAATCGGCACGGCCCGGGCCCCGGCGACCGCGGACACCAGAACCGCGTGCCGGGGCTCGGGCACATCGAGAACACGGCCGTCGCGCAGCGCCGACAGCGGGGCCAATGGTGGTGCGGCCAGAATCAGGTCGATGGCGGAACGGTCGCCGCCGGTGACCAGCGCGGCCAATCGGCGTACCTCAGGAAGCAGAATGCGCCCGACAATGCCGGCGCCGTCGGCCGCCGCCGCTTTCGCCTGATTGTCACGGCGGCGCGCGAAGCGCTGCTGCGACCAGCCGCCCGCCGCCGTCCGCCCTTGCACATAATGCGTGTCGACCTTGGACGCGACCAATTCCGCGCCCTCGGCGATGCCGACGGCGACCGCGCCTTTCCGGGCCAGAAGCAAACCGAGGCGCCGCGGTTCCTGCGCCCGGCGGACCAGCTCGGCCACCGTTTCGGCCTCCCGCACGCCGGGCGGTGGGCTGAGCTCGGCCGAGGCGCCGTCGGCCGCGATGAGGGTCAGGCCACTTTCCCGGTACGCCCCGTGCCGGGCCCCGAAGTTCTCCATCCATCGCGCCAACCGTTCCGGCGCGACATCGACCCATTTCCCGCCGCCGGCGGCCGCCCGTTCACCCATTCTCGTCACCCTACGGCGACCGCCGCGTGGCCGTTCCGGTTGCACCGGTTCGGCCGACAGGGCCTCGAGCCGGCGAACCTGACATGATGCCATTCGTGGGTGACCTGGCCTCGCTACTGCTGCAACGGCTCGACGAGGGCTTCGCGGCGTCTCGCGACCCCGAGCGGGCGGCGGCCATGCGGGCTTACATGCGCGACCAGTTTCCGTACGCCGGTCTGCCCGCGCCCGCCTTGCGGGCCATGGAGCGGAAGGTGTTCGCCGGGTTGTCCTCGCCTTCGGTTTCCGACCTTCGAGAGGTCGCGCTCGAATGCTGGTCGCGCGATGAACGCGAATACCAATATGTCGCCTGTGATTACCTGCGGAAGCACGTGCGCGCGGCGGACGCGCCTTTCATCGACACAGCCCGCACGCTGATCACGACGAAGCCCTGGTGGGACACGGTCGACGCGCTGGCCACCCGGTTCGTCGGCGATCTGGTGCGGCTGCACCCGTCGCTCGTGGCCACGATGGACGCCTGGTCGGTGGAATCCGACATGTGGCTGGTGCGGACGGCGATTCTGCATCAACTGCACTACGGCACCGCGACCGACACCGGCCGGCTTTTCGGCTACTGCCTCGGCCAGGCCTCACACCTCGACTTCTTCGTGCGCAAAGCGATCGGCTGGGCGCTGCGGCACTACGCGCGAACAGATCCGGGCGCGGTGCGGAAATTCGTCGCCGCCAATGAGTCGCGGTTGTCGCCGCTGTCGGTGCGCGAGGCCACCAAACACCTGTAGTGCTGCCGGGCCGGCAGGTCAGAGGAGACGTACGGCCAGGATCGCGATCACAGCGCTGGAGACGAGCGCGGTGATCGTCCGGCCGCGCGGCCCGGTGAGCAGCCGGCCCACGAGCGAACCGCTGCCGGCGATCAGAAGCTGCCAACTGGCCGACGCCAGGAACGCGCCGATCACGAACCAGGGCCCGCCACCCGCACCCCCGTGCCCGATCACCAGCGCCGCGAAGTAGATCACGGTGGCCGGATTGAGCAGGGTGAGAGCGAGAATCGCGGCATAGGCCCGGGTCGCGGTGGCCGGGCGCTCCGGCGCGTCCTGCGGGGCCCGCTTGCGGAACGCGCCCCACGCCGTCATCGCGGCCAGGCCGAGCAGCACGACCGCCGCGGCCCACCGCAGAGGCGTCGCCACCGGGGCGATCAGGTCGGCGACCGCCGCTCCCCCGAGCACGGCCACGGTGGCATAGATGCCGTCGGCCGTGGCCGCACCGAGCCCGGCGGCCGCCCCGACCCGCAGCGACGTGCGGGCACTGAGCCCGGCGATCAGCACCCCGATCGCCCCGACAGGCACGGCGATGCCATAGCCGGCGGCGACGCCGGCCAGGAACGGGGCGCTCACGACAGCTGTCGATGGACCGCCGGAACGCCGGGGCCGGTCTGCTGTCGGGCGGCCCGATCGGCCACAGCGACAGAGACGGCACGGAGCATTTTCGGCTTGGTCACGCGGCCATCATTCCGGCGCGTCCGATGTCCGCGCCACCGATTTACCCGGTCAGATCAGGTGAAGGACGCGCCGTCGGTCAGGCCTGGACAGCGACCAGCGTGAGCAGCTTCCGGATCGGCATGGCGGAGCGCGGGGTAATAGAGTCCGATCATGGATGTGGTGGCCGAACTGATCCTCGTCCGGCACGGGCAGAGCCTGGCTAATGTGGCATTTCCGGCGGCCAACGCGGCCGGCCTGATGGAGGCCGAGGTCAGCGGCCGCGACGCATCGGTGCCGCTGACCCCGCTCGGCGAAGAGCAGGCGGCAGCGGTCGGGCGATGGCTGGCCGCGCTGCCGCCCTCGGGGGTTCCCGAGGTCGTGATCACGTCGCCCTACCTGCGGGCCCGGGAAACCTGGCGGATCGCCGCCGCCGCGTCGGGCCTGCGGTTCCCAGCACCGTTGACCGACGATCGGCTGGTCGACCGGCTGCTGGGCGACCTGGAAATGATGACCTCGGCGGCGGTGACGGCCCGGTTTCCGGACGAGGCCGCCCGCCGGGCGGCGGCCGGCGAATACCGCTATGCGCCGCCGGGCGGCGAGGCTTTCGCCGATGTGGAGGTACGGCTGGGATCGTTCCTCGCCGACCTCAACCGCGACCAGGCGGGGAAGCGGGTGGTGGTGGTCGCCCACGACGCCGTCGTGCTGATGATGAGGGCAGTCATCGAGTCGCTCACCTGGGACCAGGTCGTCGAGATGGAACGGGCGGCCGGCTCCGTACGCAACGCGTCGATAAGCCGGTTCGTGGAGCGGGACGGGCGGCTGATGTTGGACCGCTACAACAGTATCGACCATCTGTAGTTGGACAGTTGCGGAGAGTTCGTATCCTGGTCGCTCGATGGCACGATCGCGGGGACACCACGGCTCGGGAGACGGACCGGATGACGGCGGCCCGCCCGGTTCGAGGCGCCACGCCGCAGGTGGGGCCGACGACGGAGTGGGCAGTGTCCGACGCGCTCAGGACCGCGTCGCGCTGGTGGCAGAGAGCGGCCGGCCCACCGCGGACCGGGCGAATGAGCCCATGCGACACGTGCCGAGCAGCGACGAAGTCGAGCTCGCCGAAAAGATGGACCGCTACGAGAAACTCAGCGATCAACCGCCGAAGTTCAACGTGGCGAACAACGACGCGCTGTTTCGCGACCAGGACGCACACACCGTCGAGCGCCACGGGCCCGATGTTCCGCTCCAACGGGACCCCACCACCCGCACGATCGAGGGCCGCATCCACGGTGACTCCCCCTGGGCCAAGCCGGAGAACTTCTCTCACCGATGGACCGATCCGTCGACCATGAACCGGACGATCAACGACTACGTCCGCGAGAACTGGGAGGAGATCCGCAGCAATCTCGCGATGGACGGCGTTCACCGAGACAAGTTCGACGCCCATCACCGGGTCGGCGAGGGCTATTACAACGTCGGGATGTACGGCGCCGGTCCCCGGCAGTCGCGGTTCTCCACGACCAGCTTCGTCTCGATCACGATCAACCTGGTGCCGGGCGCGGACCCGCCCCAGCCGTTCATCGTCACCGCATTCCCGTCGGGACTAATGTGAGGCCATGGAGGGAGCGCCGATGAACCGGTCAGAACTCGCCGATCGGCTTCGGAACCACGCAGCGAGGCAGGATGCGAAGCCGGCCATGGAAACGCTCCGCACCTTCCTGGCCACCGAGTTCGGCGACGCCGCGAGCTTCGGCGAGGTGCGCACCCGCCAGGAACGGATCGCGCAGATCAGCGTCGAGTCGCACCGCCGCGTTCTGCGCGCGCTCGACGCGGTCATCGCTGACCCGCCGATGGACGGCAGCCTCGCGCACCTGGTCGGCTGGGATGGCAACTGGGTCCTCGACGACCCGTCCGACGCGGGCGCTCTGCAATTCCTCCGAGAAATCGCCGACATGCTCCGCGAGATTATCGCCGACGCGGGGCGCTAGGCGTCGACGCGGATCACGGAGCCGCTCTCCATCGCGACCCAGACCTCGTCCCCCACCAGCGCCAGCCCGTGCGGCTCCTTGCCCGGCAGGTCGATCAGCGTCGCCGACCCGTCCGCGCTCACCCGCGCCAACTGCCCCGACCCCCACAGCGTCACCCAGCACCCGCCCTCCGGCGCCGCCACCACCGCGTGCGGGCGGCACCCCGGGGCGTCGAATTCCACCCGCGAGATCACCCCGTCCGCGTCGGCCAGGCCGACGCTTCCGCCGGCGATGTCGGCATACCAGACCCTGCCGCCATGGCCGGCGGCGGCGATGCCGACCGGCGCCGCAGCCGTACGCCCCGGCGGAATGTCCACGATGTCCAGTGAAGACCGGTCCCACCGCGCGAGTTTGCCGGCCGCGTTGAGCGCCACCCACGCCGCGCCATCGTCACTGACCGCGACCATGGCCGCGTAACCGGCTGCCTCGACCATGGTGATCTCACCCGACGCGGTGATGTGGCCGATGCGGTCGATGCCGGGCGCGCTGAAGAAGGCTCCCCCGTCCTGAGCTGCCGCGATCCCATACGGCGCCGCTCCGTCCGGCAGCGGGAACCACGACTCCCCGTCGTACCCGATCCGGCCGTCCTGGCTTGTGTGCCAGACCGTGCCGTCGGCGCCGATCGCGAGCAGCATCGGCTTCGCCGGGAGCTCGCGGAGCGTCACCTCCGTGCCGTCCCGTGAGAGCCGCGCCAGGCCGGCCGGTGAGAGCACGGTCATCCACACCGGGCCGTCCGGGGTTGCGGCTATCGCGTACGGCGCCCAGCCACTCAAAACGATCTCACGCATGCCCCAACGCTACCGAGGAGGAGCCTATGGTTACCGGGATGGTCGCCTTCGCCGATAAGCCGCTGCTGCACTTCACCTCGCCGGACCAGTGGGAGGCGTTCCTCGACGCTCAACCACCCGAGGGCGGGGTGCGGCTGTTGCTGCTGAAGAAGGCGGCGACCGTGCCCGGCATCCGTTACCCGGAGGCGCTCGACGTCGCGCTCTGCTTCGGCTGGATCGACGGCCAGGTCGCCCGCCACGATGACGACTTCGTGCAGCAGGCGTTCACCCCGCGGCGGCGGGCCAGCCCGTGGTCGCAGATCAACCGGGGGCACGTCGAGCGGCTCATCACCGCCGGCCGGATGCGGGCCGCCGGGCAGGCCGAGATCGACCGGGCCAAGGCGGACGGCCGCTGGGACGCCGCCTACCGCCTCAAGGACGCGCCGGTCCCCGACGATCTGCGCGCCGCGCTGGACGCCAATCCCGCCGCCGCGGCCGCGTTCGCCGCCCTCACCGGCCAGAACCGATGGGCGATCCTGTTCCGCCTCGGCCAGGCCAAACGCGCCGAGACCCGCGCCCGGCACATCGCCCGATTCATCGGCGACCTGGACGGCGAGCGAGCCTAACTGCCCGGCAAGCACCCCCAACTGCGGGGAAGCACCCCTAGCTGCCCGGCAAGCACCCCCAACTGCCGGCAAGCACCCCTAGCTGCCGGGAAGCACCCCCAACTGCCGGGAAGCACCCCCAGCTGCCCGGCAAACACCCCCAACGGACCGGCGAACACGCCTAGCTCTCGGCCCAACTGATCAGCGGGCCCAGCACCGAGGCGTCACCCTCCACCCGGAGACTGTCGAGCGGGATGCGGTTGTAGAGACCCAGCACCAGCTCACTCGTCGTGCCGTGCACGGTCAACGCGGCCGCGCCGGGCGAGGACGGGTCGACAGCGACTCCCGACGGCGACAGGTCGGCCACGTGCGTCGGTCCGTCCGAGGCGGCGAAGGCGATGCGGACCGGTGGCCCCGGCCAGGGTCCGAGCGAGGCCAGGGGCACCGACAGGAACTCGGCCACCCCGTCGGCCGCCACCGCCGAGGGCAGCGGTGCCGCCCGCCCGATCGTCTCCTGCGCGTCGCGGGCGTGCACGGCCGCCTCCTGCACCTGGTGGCGGGCCACGGCGCCGGCGTTCATCGGAGCGCCCGACCCGCCCCACCAGGCCCAGGACGGCGACGAAGGGCCGGCCACACGCAGCGCGTCGAGCAGCTGGGTGGTCGCCGACGCCGACCACGCGACCAGGTCACCGGTCGGGGACTCGAAGTCGGTCTTGTCTTTCGGCGGCGGGGCGCTCGCGTCGGCCGAGGACACGACGACGGTCCAGAACATCTGGACGCCACCGAGATGCTCGACCAGGTCGGCCAGGGTCCAATCGGGACAGCCCGGCACGCGAAGGGAGAGAGACGGCGCGGCGGCGACTGCGGAACGCAGCGCCGCCGAGCGATCGTCGATCTGGGTGAGGTAGTCGTCGAAAGTCATGCCCCGGTTCTTACCACCGGGGTGCGACAGGTTGTCAGACGTTGAAGCCGAGCGCCCGCAACTGCTCGCGCCCGTCATCGGTGATCTTGTCGGGGCCCCACGGCGGCAGCCACACCCAGTTGATGCGGAAGTCCTTGACCAGGCCGCCACCGGGGCCGGTCGTCAGCGCGCTGCGGGTCTGGTCCTCGATCACGTCGGTCAGCGGGCACGCCGCCGACGTCAGCGTCATGTCGAGCGTGACCACGTTCTCGTCGTCGACGAACGTGTCGTAGACCAGGCCGAGGTCGACGACGTTGATCCCGAGTTCGGGGTCGACGACGTCCTTCATCGCCTCTTCGATGTCGGCGATCGAGGCCTTCGAGACCGCCGCGGCGGCCGGAGGCGCGATGACCGGCTCTCCCGACGACGCACGGTCTTCAGCAAGCCAGGTCGGCTCCTCCGAGGAGAAACCGGTAGCGGATTCACTCATGCCTTAACCTCCACACCGGCCCGTGCCGCGGCGTCCTTGAACGCCATCCACGGCAGCAGAGCGCATTTGACCCGGGCCGGGAACTTCGCCACCCCGGCGAAGGCCACCGCGTCCCCCAGCACGTCCTCGTCGGGTTCGACCTGGCCGCGCCCCTGCATGAGCGCGACGAAGGCCTCGTGGATTCCCGCCGCCGAGGCGACATCCTGGCCCGACAGCAGCTCGTGCAGCACCGACGCGGACGCCTGGCTGATCGAGCACCCGAGCCCATCGTACGAAATGTCAGAAATGTCCGAGGAGGACAAGGCCACCCGCACGGTGATCTCGTCCCCACACGTCGGGTTCACGTGGTGCGCTTCCCCGGAGAAGGGATCACGCAGCCCACGACCGTGCGGATGCTTGTAGTGATCAAGGATGATCTCCTGATACAAGCCGTCGAGCATCATCAGCCGAACACCTTCCGCACCTCGCCGAGACCTCGCGCCAGCGCGTCGACCTCGTCGGTGGTGTTGTAGATATAGAACGACGCCCGGGTCATCGCCGGCACCCCGAAACGCGCGCACGTCGGCTTTGCGCAGTGGTGCCCGACCCGCACCTCGACTCCCAGTGCGTCCAGGATCTGCCCCACATCGTGCGGGTGCACACCTTCCACCCCGAAAGAGAGCGTCCCGCCTCGCCCTTCGGGCTCGGTCGGTCCGAAGAGGCGCACGCCGGGGACGTCCGCGAGCGCTTTCAGGGCGTACGCGGTGAGCTCCCGCTCGTGTTCGTGAACCGCCCGCATCCCGATCGCCGAGAGGTAGTCGATGGCCGCGCCCAGGCCGATGGCCTCCGCGATCGGTGGCGTCCCGGCCTCGAAACGCGCCGGCGGCGGGGCGTACGTCGTCCCGGCCATCGTCACGGTCTCGATCATCGAGCCGCCCCCGAGGAACGGCGGCATCTGCTCGAGCAGGGAGAACCGGCCCCAGAGCACTCCGATGCCGGTCGGGCCGAGCATCTTGTGCCCGGTGAACGCGATGAAGTCGGCCCCGAGCGCCCGCACGTCGACCGGCAGGTGGGGCACCGACTGGGAGCAGTCGAGCATGACCAGCGCGCCGACCTCGTGGGCCCGGGCGACGATGCGGCTGACGTCGTTGATCGTGCCGAGCGTGTTCGACATGTGTACGACCGAGACCAGCTTGGTGCGCTCATTGACCAGCGAGTCGAGCCCGGACTCGTCGAGCCGGCCGTCGTCGGTGATGCCGAACCAGCGCAGCGTCGCGCCGGTGCGCTCGCACAGCAGCTGCCACGGGACGATGTTGGAGTGGTGCTCCATCTCCGAGATGACGATCTCGTCACCCGGGCCCAGCCGAAGATGCCGGCCGGCCGAGTGCGCGACCAGGTTGATCGCCTCGCTGGAGTTCTTGGTGAAGACGATCTCGTCCGCGCTGAAAGCGTTGATGAAGGTCGCGACTTTGCCGCGCGCCTGTTCGTACGCCGACGTGGCCTCGGTGCCGAGCGTGTGCACCGAGCGGGACACGTTCCCGTTGTGCTGCTCGTAATGCGTGCGCACAACGTCGAGCACCTGCACCGGTTTCTGCGAGGTGTTGGCGCTGTCGAGGTAGACCAGCGGGTGCCCGTTGACTTCCCGGTCGAGGATCGGGAAGTCCTTGCGGATGCGGGCCACGTCGAACGTCATCGAAGAACCCCTCAGACCGTCGCGTTCACGTAGCGCTCGTAGCCCTCGGCTTCGAGCTGCTCGGCGAGCTCCGGGCCGCCCTCCTGGACGATCTTGCCGGCGACGAAGACGTGCACGAAGTCCGGCTTGATGTAGCGCAGGATCCGCGTGTAGTGGGTGATCAGCAGCAGCCCGGTCTCGCCGGTCTCGCGCACCCGGTTGACGCCCTCGCTGACGATCCGCAGCGCGTCGATGTCGAGGCCGGAGTCGGTCTCGTCGAGGATCGCCACCTTCGGCTTGAGCAGCTCGAGCTGCATGATCTCGTGGCGCTTCTTCTCGCCGCCGGAGAAGCCCTCGTTGACGTTGCGCTGGGCGAACGCCGGATCCATCTGCAGCTTCTCCATGGCCCCGCGCAGCTCGCCGGCCCAGGTGCGCAGCTTGGGCGCCTCGCCGTCGATCGCGGTCTTGGCCGAGCGCAGGAAGTTGGCGACCGAGACGCCCGGCACCTCGACGGGGTACTGCATGGCCAGGAAGAGCCCGGCCCGCGCCCGCTCGTCGACGGTCATCGCCAGCACGTCGTCGCCGTCCAGCGTGACCGACCCGCCGGTGATCTGATATTTCGGGTGGCCGGCGATGGAGTAGGCGAGCGTCGACTTGCCGGAGCCGTTGGGGCCCATGATGGCGTGCGTCTCGCCGGCTTTCACGGTGAGGTCGACCCCAGCCAAAATAGGTTTCAGACTCGGCTGTCCATTTTCGTTTGTGGGCAGCTTCACCGAAACCTTGAGGTCACGGATCTCCAGGGTGCTCACGGGTTGACTCCATTGCTCGGTGTGGTGGAAACGTAGAGGTCACCGTCGCGCAGTTCGACGGCGAAGGTCGCCACCGGCTCGGTGGCGGGCAGGCCGGTCGGCGCGCCGGTGCGGAGGTCGAACCTCGACCCGTGCAGCCAGCACTCGAGCGTGCAGCCGTCGACCTCGCCCTCGGACAGGGCGACCGCCGCGTGACTGCACTCATCGCGTACGGCATAGAAGTTGTCGTCGTCCGCATGGACGACGGCCATCTCCATGTCGCCGACCTCGACCTGGATCGCCGTGCCCTTGGGCACGTCGTCGGCCGGGCCGACCAGTTCGAAGCTCATGAGTGGTATTCCGCGAGCCGGCCCTCGATGACGTCACCGAGGCGTTCGCGCAGTTCCTCGACCGGGATCTTGTTGATCAGCTCGGCGAAGAAGCCGCGGACGACCAGCTTGCGGGCCTCGAACTCGGGGATGCCCCGGGCCATCAGGTAGAACAGCTGCTCGTCGTCGAACCGGCCGGTCGCGCTGGCGTGCCCGGCCCCGGCCACCTCGCCGGTCTCGATCTCGAGGTTGGGCACGGAGTGGGCGATCGCGCCGTCGGTCAGGATCAGGTTGCGGTTGATCTCGTACGTGTCGGTGCCGGTCGCCTCGGCCCGGATCAGCACGTCGCCGACCCAGACGGTCTTCGCCGAGGCGCCCTGCAGCGCGCCGCGGTAGCCGACGTAGCTGCGGCAGTCGGGCACGCCGTGGTCGACCAGCTGACGGTGCTCGAGGTGCTGGCCGGCGTCGGCGAAGTAGAGGCCCCAGAGCTCGGCGTCGCCGCCACGGCCGGCGTATTCGACGCTGGTGAACTGCCGGACCAGGCTGCCGCCGAGCGTGACCTGCACGTGCTGCACCCGGGCGTCCGTGCCGACCCGGAACTTCACGTGCTGGGCCTGCACCGCGTCGGCGTCCCAGTCGGCCAGCGTGACGAGGGTCAGCTGGGCGCCGTCGCCGACGATCACCTCGACGTTGTCGGCGAGCGTGACCGTGCCGACCTGCTCGAGCACGATGGTGGCCTTGGCGAAGCGGCCGATCTTGACATAGATCCGCGCGGCCGCGGCGTCGCTCCCCTTGCCCTCGACCCGGAGCAGCGCCGGCTCGGTGGTCTCGGTGTCGGCGTCGACCTCGATCAGCGTGACGCCGGGCGACGAGCCGAAGGCGAGCGCGCTGATGCGGTCGAACGGCACCAGCACCGGCTCGAGCGGCCCGGCCGGGGTCACGGTCACGCCGGCCGGGAGTTCGCCGTGCTCGACCGAGGGCGCGGCCCCGCTCAGCGTGGTGGCGGTGACCAGGTCACCGAGCCGCTTGAGCGGGGTGAAGCGCCACTCCTCCTCCAGCCCCTTGAGGGCCGGGAAGTCGTTGACGTCGAACGACCGCAGCACCTGTGACTTGGTGCTGGGCGGCGGGGCGATGGTAGTCATGGTTTCCTTAATCCTCCAAGAGCGGTGGGATTAACCCACTGCCCCCTCCATCTGGAGCTCGATAAGACGGTTGAGCTCGAGGGCGTACTCCATCGGGAGCTCCTTGGCGATCGGCTCGATGAAGCCGCGCACGATCATCGCCATCGCCTCGTCCTCGGTGAGGCCGCGGCTCATCAGGTAGAAGAGCTGGTCCTCGCTGACCTTGGAGACGGTCGCCTCGTGACCCATCGACACGTCGTCCTCGCGGATGTCGACGTACGGATAGGTGTCGGAGCGGGAGATCGTATCGACCAGGAGCGCGTCGCACTTGACCGTGCTCCTGCTGTGCTGCGCCCCGTCCATCACCTGCACGAGACCGCGGTACGACGTGCGGCCGCCGCCCCGGGCGATCGACTTCGAGATGATGGTCGAGGAGGTGTGCGGCGCGAGGTGCACCATCTTGGCGCCCGCGTCCTGGTGCTGGCCCTCGCCGGCCATCGCGACCGAGAGCACCTCGCCCTTGGCGTGCGGGCCGGTCATGTAGACGGCCGGGTACTTCATCGTCACCTTGGAGCCGATGTTGCCGTCGATCCACTCCATGGTCGCGCCCTCTTCGCAGGTGGCGCGCTTGGTGACCAGGTTGTACACGTTGTTCGACCAGTTCTGGATGGTCGTGTAACGGACCCGGGCGTTCTTCTTGACGACGATCTCGACGACCGCGGAGTGCAGCGAGTCGGACGAGTAGATCGGCGCGGTGCAGCCCTCGACGTAGTGCACGTAGCTGCCCTCGTCGGCGATGATCAGCGTCCGCTCGAACTGGCCCATGTTCTCGGTGTTGATCCGGAAGTAGGCCTGCAGCGGGATGTCGACGTGCACGCCCTTCGGCACGTAGATGAACGAGCCGCCGGACCACACCGAGGTGTTGAGCGACGCGAACTTGTTGTCGCCGACCGGGATGACCGTGCCGAAGTATTCCTTGAAGATGTCCTCGTACTGCTTCAGGGCGGTGTCGGTGTCGACGAAGACGACGCCCTGCTCCTCGAGGTCCTCACGGATCTTGTGGTAGACGACCTCGGACTCGTACTGCGCGGCGACGCCGGAGACCAGGCGCTGCTTCTCCGCCTCGGGGATGCCGAGCTTGTCGTACGTGCTCTTGATGTCGTCGGGCAGGTCGTCCCAGGACGCGGCCTGCTTCTCGGTCGAGCGCACGAAGTACTTGATGTTCTGGAAGTCGATGCCGGTGAGGTCGGCGCCCCAGCTCGGCATGGGCTTGCGGTCGAACAGCCGCAGGCCCTTGAGCCGCAGGTCGAGCATCCACTGCGGCTCGCTCTTGAGAGCGGAGATGTTGCGCACCACGGCCTCGGACAGACCACGCTGCGCGGACGAGCCTGCGACGTCGGCGTCGGCCCACCCGTACTCGTACTTGCCCAGGGCGGCGAGGTGCTCTTCCTGGCTGACGATCTGGTCGGTCATTTACCTGTCCTAACCGTGGTGATAGCGGGGATGTGCGTGGTGCACACCCCATCGCCGTGCGCGATGGTGGCGAGGCGCTGCACGTGGGTGCCGACGATCCGGGAGATGACCTCGGTCTCGGCGTCGCACAGCTGGGGAAACTCGGCAGCCACGTGGGCCACCGGACAGTGGTGCTGGCACAGCTGCCCGCCGGACGCGATCGTGGTCGCGTTGGCAGCGTAGCCCTCGGCGGTCAGCGCCTCGGCGAGCGCCTCCGCCCGGGCGATCGGGTTGTCGCCGGCCTGGCAGACGGCGGCGCGCAGCCGGTCCTCCAGCGGGCCGACCTGCTCGGCGGCGAAGCGGGCGAGCGCCTCGGGACCGCCGTACGCGGCGATCCAGTGCAGCGCGGCACTCGCGATGCCGTCGTAGAAGTGCGGGAAGGTTTCCCGGGCGGCCGCGGTCAGCACGAACGCCTTGGCCGGCCGGCCGCGACCGCGGGGGCCCGGATGGCGCAGCTCGCGGGTCTCGACCAGGTGGTCGGCGAGCATCGCGTCGAGGTGCTTGCGGATCGCCGCCGGGCTGAGCCCCAGGGCGGCGCCGAGCTGGGCCGCCGTGCAGGCGCCGCGCTCGAGCAGGAGCCGGGCGACCCGGTCCCGGGTGCGGCCGTCCGGGCCGGTGCCACCTGGCAAAGCAGGCGCCACCAGTCCGTCGCGGACCGACTCCGGGTATTTCACAACCGCAACGTTACGTATTTCGTCCGACGCCCGCAAACCATCACCTGGGTGATCCATCACACCGGCCCCGGACAGCCCCGGATTTCGTGATCAAACCCGTGCGTACGATGCCAGAAGTGAAGTCGTTGCTGCGTCCGCTGGCCCTCGCGTCCCTGATCGCCAACATCGGGCTGATCGTCACCGGGGGCGCGGTCCGGTTGACCGGCTCGGGGCTCGGCTGCCCGACCTGGCCGAAATGCACCGACGCGTCCTATACGACCACCGCGGCGATGGGCGCGCACGGCGTCATCGAGTTCGGCAACCGGCTGCTCAACTTCGTGTTGATCGCCGTCGCGCTCGGCTGCGTGATCGAGGCGTTCCGCAACGGCCCGCGCCGGCGGTCGCTGATCGTCCTCAGCCTGGGCGTCGTGGCCTACATCCCGGTCCAGGCCGTGGTCGGCGGGCTCACCGTGCTGAGCAAGCTCAACCCCTGGGTGGTCGGACTCCACTTCCTCGCGTCGATCGGGCTCGTCACCGTGGCGTACGCCCTCTGGCGGCGCACCGCCGAGGGTGACCGGGCCCCCCGCCTGCTGGTCCCGGGGCCCCTGCGTCAGCTGGGGGCGCTCACCGCGATCGCCGGCGCCGCGGTGATCGCGGTCGGCGTGGTGGTGACCGGCAGCGGTCCGCACGCCGGCGACGAGCACGCCAAGCGCACCGGCCTCGACCCGGCCGCCGTCGCGCAGGCCCACGCCGACCTGGTCTTCCTGCTGATCGGCCTGAGCGTGGCGCTGGTCCTGGCACTGCGGGCCACCCACGCCCCGGCCACCGCGGTGCGCGCCGCCGCCGTGCTGGTCGTCGTCGAGCTGGGGCAGGGCCTGATCGGCTTCGTGCAGTACTTCACGCACCTGCCGGTCGTGCTGGTCGGCGTGCACCTGCTCGGCGCCGCCCTGGTCTGGATCGCCATCCTCAACGTGCTTTGGTCGATGCGCTCGCGCGACACCGAGGCGACCCCGGAGCCCGGCCATCCGGCGCCCCAGCTGGCCCGGGCTGCCGGATAGCCCGGCGCCCAAAGAACCGGGCGCCAAAGAACCGGACGCCAGGGAACCGGGCGTCACAGCCGGGCGATGACCGCGTCGGCGAGCCGCTCGGCCGCCCCCGGCGCATGCAGGAGAAACAAAGACGGCTCGGTGAGCTCCAGCTCGATCAGCGTGGGCACGCCGCCCGGGCCCGGAATCAGATCGATGCGGGCATAGAGCAGCCGCTTCGCGCCGCCCGGGAGCACCTCGAGCACCTTCGCCGCCACCGCCAGCTCGGCCTCGCTCGGCGTACGCGGGCTGATGTCCTCGCTGTCCGGGTCGATCCAGCCGCCGCCCGAGCCGGTCAGCATCGGGCCCTTGCGGACCGCGTGGCTGAACGTGAGCTCGCCGCCGGCGTCCGGCAGGCAGAGCACGGCAGTCTCGCCGGCCGTGTCGACCGCCGTCAGGTACGGCTGGATCATCGCGGTGCGCCCGCCCGCGGTCAGCCGCGCCACGTGGGCCTCGGCCGCCGCGCGCTGCACGGGCAGGGCGTAGCGGCCGGTGTCCTGGCTGCCGGCGCTGATCGTGGGCTTGACGACCCACTCGCCCTCGGACGGGGCGGTCCAGGCCTGCCCCGGCTCGACGTAGCCGGTCGGGATCACCGGGATGCCGGCCTCGGCCAGCTCGCGCAGGTAGGTCTTGTCGGTGTTCCAGGCGACGATGTCGGCCGGGTTGAACAGCCGGGGCACGCTCGCGGCCCAGGCGACGAACCGCTCGCGGCGCGGCACGTAGTCCCAGGGCGAGCGGATCAGGGTCAGCGCGTACGCCGTCCAGTCGGCCGTCTCGTCGTCCCAGCGCACCGCGTCCACCTCGACGCCGCGCGCCCGCAGGGCGTCGCGAAGCGGGAGGTCGTCCTCCCAGAGGTCGGGGTAGAGGTCGCAGGTGGCGAGAGCGACCCGGGAGTGGGGCTCCCGGGTCGCGTGATCGGTGGTGGGGTTGGGCACGTGCGGGAAGGCTACCGGGCCATGCTCCGGCGCGACATGGAGCGCCACAGGTCGTTGCTGGGTCGCATCTGCTCGAGCAGTTCACGTTCCCACTCGTTGTCGACCTCGACGCCCGCGGTCTCGCAGGCCTCCCGGGCGGCGCTGGTGCTGTCGGCGAACTGATCGGACCACTCGCCGTCCTGGCCGACGAGCACAATGCGGGCACCGCGCTTGCCGACGTACTCGATGACCGCTTTCGCACCGCCGTGGCCGGCGGCGAAGGACTTGATCCCCGCGGTCAGTGTCGTATCGGAACCTTGAGCCATGCCGGGCAGCGTAGGCAGACGACACCGCGAATCAAGCACCATCCGCGGCATTTTGTGATGCCAATTACCTGCGGGTTTAGCGATTCACGGCATTGGTATGAACCAATACGCCCGATTTGCTCCATCAACAGTTTTCCATCGAAGGGATGACGATCCACCCCTCAAACGAGTGCGTCGACCGCCACCGCGATGAAGAGAATCGTCAGATAGGTGATCGATGCGTGGAAGAGCCGCATCGGGTTGACCGCGATGCCCCGCCGCGTGCGCTGGACCAGCCGGAACGCCTCGAACAGGAAGAACACGCCGGTCAAGAGGGCGGTCGCGCCGTAGATGGCGCCCAGACCCAGCGGCCAGGCGGCCAGCGAGGCCGCCACAGTGAGCACAGTGAACACCGCGATCTCGGCGTTCACCCTGGTCATCGACCGCACCACCGGCAACATCGGAATGCCGGCCCGGGCGTAGTCGTCCTTGTACTTCACGGCCAGCGCATAGAAGTGCGGCATCTGCCAAAAGAAAACAACCGCGAAAAGCGCCCATCCGAGCGGAGACACCCCACCGGTCACGGCGGCCCATCCGATGATCACCGGGGCCGCCCCGCACACCCCGCCCCAGAAGGTGTTGGCCGGAGTGCGCCGCTTCAACCAGAGCGTGTAGACGACGTCGTAGTAGAAGATGGCGCCCGCGGTCAGGGCCGTGGCGAGCAGGTTGGTGAAGGCGGCCATCAGCGCGACCGAAATCACCGCCAGGGTCAGACCGAAGACCAGCACGGACCGGGGCGTGACACTGTGGGCGGGCAGCGGGCGCCGCTTGGTGCGCCGCATGAGCTGGTCGATGTCGCGGTCGATGTAGCAGTTGAGCGCGCTCGCGGCACCGCCGGCCAGCGCCCCGCCGATCAGGACGACGGCGAAGACCCGCAGGTCGGGCCAGCCACCGGCGGCCAGCATCATCGACGGCACAGTGGTCACGAGCAGCAGCTCGACGATCTGCGGCTTGGTGAGCGCGAGGTAGGCACGGAGGACCGCGGCCCAGTCACGACGCTCCGACCGCGCGGCACGGGCCAGTTCACCTGGCGAGGCCACGACCACGGGACGCTCGGTGATCATGCTCACGGACAGCCACCTTCCGGCATTCGACACCAGCCACTCACGGCCGTTGCCGGCCTCAGCCGGCTGGACGCCCGGACAGCCTACGCGCAGTCATCGGCGCTGCTCTGGCGACCCGGGGCCCGGTGCGGGCGGTCACCGGCGGCATCACGGCGTGTCCGCTCTCAGCGTATGGGCCTGAGGCGTTCCCCGGGCGGGGGTTTAAGGCAAGTGGATAGGGTCAGTCTCAAAAGGGTCCCTAAACCATGCCCGAGGAGCACAACCGACGTGGCTGCCACTGATCCTGCTCTCAACTGGTCCGACATCGACCGCAAAGCGGTGGACACCGTCCGGGTCCTCGCCATGGACGCCGTCGAAAAGGCCGGCAACGGCCATCCCGGCACCGCCATGAGCCTTGCCCCGGCCGCCTACCTGCTGTTCAACCGGGTCATGCGGCACGATCCGACCGACCCGCACTGGCCCGGGCGCGACCGCTTCGTGCTCTCCTGTGGGCACTCCAGCCTCACCCTCTACATTCAGCTCTTCCTCTCCGGTTACAGCCTGTCACTCGACGACCTGGCCTCGCTGCGCCAGTGGGGCTCGCTGACCCCCGGCCACCCGGAGTACGGCCACACCCCCGGCGTCGAGGTCACGACCGGCCCGCTCGGCCAGGGCGTCGGCAACGCGGTCGGCATGGCGATGGCAGCCCGCCGCGAGCGTGGTCTCTTCGACCCCGAGACCGAGGCCGGACAGTCCCCGTTCGACCACAACGTCTACGCGCTCTGCTCGGACGGCGACATCGAGGAGGGTGTCAGCCACGAGTCCAGCGCGCTCGCCGCGGTGCAGAAGCTCGGCAACCTCACGCTGATCTACGACGACAACGAGATCTCCATCGAGGACGACACCCGCATCGCCAAGAGCGAGGACGCCGGCAAGCGCTACGAGGCGTACGGCTGGCACGTCCAGACCGTCTCGTGGCGCAAGGGCGACCCGGCCAAGGGCGACTACCACGAGGACGTCGAGGCCCTCTGGAACGCGATCCAGACCGCGAAGTCGGTGACCGACAGGCCCTCGTTCATCGTCCTCAAGACGATCATCGGCTGGCCGGCCCCCCACAAGCAGAACACCGGTAAGATCCACGGCTCGGCGCTCGGTGCCGACGAGGTCAAGGCGACCAAGGAGATCCTGGGCTTCGACTCCAACGAGAGCTTCGCCGTCGACCCGGCCGTCCTCGAGCACACCAGGGCCGCCGCCGAGCGGGGCCGCGCCGCCCACGCCGAGTGGCAGAAGACGTTCGACGCGTGGGCCAAGGCCAACGGCGAGCGCAACGCGCTGTTCGAGCGGCTGAGCGCGCACCGGCTGCCCGAGGGCTGGGAGAAGACGCTCCCCGAGTTCCCGGCCGACGCCAAGGGCCTCGCCAGCCGGGCCGCGTCGCAGCAGGTGCTCAACGCGCTCGCGCCGGTGCTGCCCGAGCTGTGGGGCGGCTCGGCCGACCTGGCCGAGAGCAACAACACCACGATGAAGGGCGAGCCGTCCTTCATCCCGGCGGAGTACGCCACCAAGGAGTTCCCCGGCAACGAGTACGGCCGCACGCTGCACTTCGGCATCCGTGAGCACGGCATGGGCTCGATCCTCAACGGCATCGCGGCCGACGGGCTGACCCGGCCCTACGGCGGCACGTTCCTGGTCTTCAGCGACTACATGCGGGGCGCCGTCCGGCTCGCCGCGCTGATGAAGCTGCCGGTCATCTACGTGTGGACGCACGACTCGATCGGTCTCGGCGAGGACGGACCGACCCACCAGCCGATCGAGACGCTGTCCGCGCTGCGCGCCATCGTCGGGCTCAACGTGGTCCGCCCGGCCGACGCCAACGAGACCGCGTGGGCCTGGCGCGGTGCCATCGAGCACGGCGACTCGCCGACCGCGCTGGCGCTCAGCCGGCAGCCGCTCCCGACGATCGACCGCGGCAAATACGCGTCGGCCGAGGGTGTCCTCAAGGGTGGCTACGTGCTCTCCGAGGCGTCGAACGGCCAGCCCAAGGTGATCCTCGTCGGCACCGGCTCCGAGGTGCAGCACTGCCTGGTCGCCCAGGAGCGGCTCGAGGCCGAGGGCACCCCCACCCGGGTCGTGTCGATGCCCTGCCAGGAGTGGTTCTACGCCCAGGACACCGCTTACCAGCAGGAGGTGCTGCCGCGCGGGGTCAAGGCCCGTGTGACGGTCGAGGCTGGCATCCGGATGAGCTGGGACCGCATTCTTGGAGATGCGGGCGAGCCGGTCAGCATCGAGCACTACGGCGCCAGCGCGCCCGCCAAGATCCTGTTCGAGCAGTTCGGGTTCACCGCGGACAACGTGGTGGCCAAGGCCAACGCCGCCCTGGCCAAGGTCGGCGAGATCACCGGTCACACGACCGGTAACTGAGCTCCCAAGGCGGCTTCGCCGCACTGCAAGGGTTCAACCCCATGAAGGAGTAGCAATGACTGACCGACTGGGCGAGCTCTCCGCCGCGGGCGTGGCGGTCTGGCTCGACGATCTCTCCCGAGTCCGTCTGACCAGTGGCTCGCTGGCGAAGATGCTCAAGGAACAGCACGTCGTCGGTGTCACCACCAACCCGAGCATCTTCCAGAAGGCGCTCTCCGACGCCGACGCGTACGACCAGCAGGTCGGCGACCTGGCGAAGATGGGCGTCTCGGTCGAGGAGGCCGTGCGCCTCATGACCGCGCAGGACGTCCGCAACGCGTGCGACGTGGAGCGTCCCGCCTACGACGCCTCCGACGGCGTCGACGGCCGGGTGTCCATCGAGGTCGACCCGCGCAGCGCCCACGACACCGACAAGACGGTCGCCGAGGCGAAGTCGCTCTGGTGGCTCGTCGACCGGGAAAACCTCTTCATCAAGATCCCGGCGACCCTGGCCGGTCTGCCCGCGATCACCGCGACCCTGGCCGAGGGCATCAGCGTCAACGTGACGCTGATCTTCTCGCTCGAGCGCTACCGCGCGGTCATGGACGCGTTCCTGGCCGGCATCGAGCAGGCCAAGGCCAACGGCCACGACATCACCAAGATCGGTTCGGTCGCGTCGTTCTTCGTGTCGCGCGTCGACACCGAGGTCGACAAGCGCCTCGACAAGATCGGCAGTGACGAGGCCAAGGCGCTGCGGGGCAAGGCGGGCATCGCCAACGCCCAGCTGGCGTACGAGGCGTACGAAGAGGTGTTCGGCACCGACCGCTGGAAGACCCTGGAGTCGGCCGGCGCTCACCCGCAGCGGCCGCTGTGGGCGTCCACCTCGACCAAGAACCCGGACTACCCCGACACGATCTACGTCGAGGAGCTGGTCGCGAAGGGCGTCGTCAACACGATGCCCGAGTCCGTGATCAAGGCGTGGGCCGACCACGGCGAGCTCAAGGGCGACCTGACCAGCAAGTACGGCGAGGCCAAGCAGGTCATGGCCGACCTCAAGGCGGTCGGCATCGACTTCGACGACGTCGTCAAGGTCCTCGAGGAGGAGGGCGTCGACAAGTTCGCGGTCAGCTGGAAGGACCTGCTCGAGAGCGTCCAGAAGTCGCTCAAGGCCGGCACCGGGGTCTGACTCTCCTAGCAGGGGCCCGCTCATCGCGAGCGGGCCCCTGCGTACTTCACCTGCATGACACCGAGAACTGGCAGGATGGACCACGTGGGCAATCCGCTGCGTACCGCACAGGACCGCAGGCTCCCCCGCATCCCGGAGCCCTGCGCTCTGGTGATCTTCGGAGTCACCGGTGACCTGTCCCGAAAGAAGCTCATCCCGGCCGTCTACGACCTGGCCAACCGCGGCCTGCTGCCGCCCGGTTTCGTGGTCCTGGGCTTCGCCCGCCGCGACTGGGGCGACGGCGACTTCGAGTCCCTGGCCTACGAAGCGGCGAAGAAGGGCGCCCGGACGCCGTGGCGCGAAGACGTCTGGCAGCGCCTGGCCAGCCAGTTCCAGTTCGTTCCCGGCTCGTTCGACGACGACGCCGCGTTCGACCACCTGGCGGCCACCCTCGACGATCTGCGCGAGCGTAACGGCATCCCCGGCAACGCCGCCTTCTACTTCTCCATCCCGCCCGCCGCCTTCCCGCTGGTGCTCAACCAGCTGGCGCGCACCGGCATGGCCGACAACGCGAAGTCCGGCGGCTGGCGCCGGGTCGTGGTCGAGAAGCCGTTCGGCAACGACCTGAACACCGCGATCTCGCTCAACCAGCTGGTCGACGAGGTCTTCACGCCGCAGGACGTCTACCGGATCGACCACTACCTGGGCAAGGAGACGGTTCAGAACATCCTGGCCCTCCGCTTCGCCAACAGCCTGTTCGAGCCGGTCTGGAACTCGAAGTACGTCGACTCGGTCCAGATCACCATGGCCGAGGACGTCGGCATCGGCACCCGGGCGGCGTTCTACGACGCGTCCGGCGCCGCCCGCGACGTGCTGCAGAATCACCTGCTCCAGCTGCTGGCCCTGGTCGCCATGGAGGAGCCGACGAGCTTCGACCCGCAGGAGGTGCGGGCCGAGAAGCTCAAGGTTCTCAAGGCGATCAGCATCCCGGCCGACATCGCCAAGGGCACCGTCCGCGGGCAGTACCTGCCCGGCTGGGTGGCCGGCGAGCGCGCGGTGGGGTACCTGGAGGAGAAGGACATCCCGTCCGACTCCACGACCGAGACCTATGTCGGGGTCCGGCTCGGCATCCAGAACCGCCGCTGGGCCGAGGTGCCGTTCTTCGTCCGCGTCGGCAAGCGGATGCCGCGCCGGGTGACCGAGATCGCGATCCTGTTCAAGCGGGCGCCGCACCTGCCGTTCGACCCGGCCGATGTGGAGATGCTCGGCAACAACCAGCTGGTCATCCGGGTCCAGCCGGACGAGGGCGTGGTCCTCAAGTTCGGCTCCAAGGTGCCCGGCACGACCATGGAGGTCCGCGACATCGCGATGGACTTCCAGTACGGCGAGGCCTTCACCGAGTCCAGCCCCGAGGCCTATGAGCGCCTGGTGCTCGACGTGCTGGTCGGCGACCGGACCCTGTTCCCGGACGCGGCCGAGGTGGAGCAGTCCTGGCGGGTCATCGACCCGCTGGAGGCCGCGTGGGCCGGCACCAAGCCGGAGCCCTACCGGGCCGGCGAGTGGGGCCCGCGCGCCGCGGACGAGATGTTGGCCCGCGAGGGTCGCGCATGGAGGCGAGCATGATCGGTCTTTGGGACACCACCGGCAACGAGGTCGTCAAGGCTCTCGCGGCCGAGCGGCGCAGTGCCGGCGGCGTGGCCTCGGGTCTCGCGCTGACACTGGTCGCGGTGGTCGAGGAGAAGAAGGTCCGGGAAGCCGAGGCCGCGGCCACGATCGCGGCCGCCGCGCACCCGTGCCGGCTGCTCATCGTCGTACGCTCCGACCTGGAGGGACGCAGCCGCCTGGATGCGGAGATCGTGGTCGGCGGCCGCCTCGGCCCGGCCGAGGCGGTCGTGATGCGGATGTACGGCCGTCTCGCCCTGCACGCCGAGTCGGTGGTCATGCCGCTGCTCGCGCCGGACGTGCCGGTGGTCACGTGGTGGCACGAGGAGCCGCCGCACCAGATCGCCAACGACTTCCTGGGCGTGGTGGCCGACCGCCGCATCACCGACAGCGCGCTCGCGCCCGACCCGGTCGCCGCCCTGCGGCAGCGGGCCGCCGACTACGCGCCGGGTGACACCGATCTCACGTGGACCCGCATCACGCTGTGGCGCACCCTGGTGGCGGGCGCGTTCGACACCACCGAGGAGCGGGTCACCGGCGCCACGATCGTGGCGCCGCCGAGCGACCCGACCGCGGCGCTGATGAAGGGCTGGCTGCAGTCCCGGCTCGGCATCGTCCCGTCGTGGGAGCCGACCGACCGGTCCCCGCGGATGCACTCGGTGCAGCTCCAATGTGCCAACGGCGACTGCGTGACCGTGACCCGCGAGGAAAACACGGCCCTGTTCAGCCGCACCGGCCAGGAAGACCGCTACATGCCGCTCCCGAAGCGGCCGGTCGGCGACGAACTGGCCGAGGAACTGCGCCGGCTCGACGCCGACCAGATCTACGCCGAGGCGCTCGGCGCGATGGCCGGCCAGACCGGCCTCGACAAGAGGCCGCCGATGCGGGTGCACGTCTGGAAGGACCCGGCCCTGGCCGCCCGCGCGGGCGCCGAGGAGGGCGCTCTCGCCGGCCCCGGCGGTTCCGCCGCCTGATTTCGTCCTGTCGCTGGGGCGCCCCCCCGCCCCCCGGGGGGGGGCCGGGTTGGGGGGGGGGGGGTGGAGTCCCCCGTGGGGGGTGGCCTCGCGGTGCGGGGGCCCCCGCCCCCACGACTGCCGGCTGAGGCCGGCCCCGG